>CANGLU010000003.1 GCA_947455025.1 Hyphomicrobiales bacterium | reverse complement strand
TAGCAATAAGGTGTTTTAGTAACACGAAGTGGTTGATTGGGTAGAACAAAACACTACCCATTGACGCCATTTAGGTCTGCTGTAAGTTATTGATATTGCATCAGCAGCGATGGAAGAAATGGCAAATCCCCGCCTTGGGAGCGCCAATGTGCATGCCTTCCTACAAGGGCTAACGATAAAGCCATCTTAAATGACACGTTAAAACTTAGCTCATCGATTAAGATCAAGCATAGCCCGATTAAAAGTGACGCATGGGCGAATAATCGAGGGCCTCCTTAAATTGATCGTTGATTGGCCGGAAACTCTTCATTGCATATCCAAATATAGTGATTTGGAATGGATAAAGCGTCGAATTCATGTTCCGCAAAGCGCCGGCGCGCGTCACACTCCTCAAATGTGTCATATGGCCTTGACGCCCAACCATCTAACGTGTCGCCGGAAATCCAATGATCTCCAATTAAAAAAAAACGGTCAACCACCAATGCGTCATGGCAATTCCTAAGCGTTATATCGTCCAGCATTGAGTACGACTGGCGTACCCGCGAATTTACACAAGCAGAAAATGCGATTGATCGAAATGAAGACTCGTGAGCTGCACGCCAACAATCATAACATCATTGCTGCCCACGCCATCAAGGACCGTATCCGCCCCTATTTGTTGCGCGTGAGATTGAATATCCGCGATGCTCGCATAGAACGCATGATTAAATTGCATCATATCATGATGAGCATCAAAATTCTTGATCGTGTTGGCTCCGAACTGTCCTGCGAAAACGAAAATATCGGAACCGTTACCGCCCTTTAAAAGATCGTCGTGACCTCCGATGAGCACCGCACCTTTGTTTCCGGCGTTTACCGTGTCGCCGCCGGCCCCGCCATCGAGGACAGTGTGTTGGATGTTAGGACCGTTGATGACGGTGTTCGCTTGGCCGCCAAAATATTTTTGATCGTTATGGATCGCTACAATGCTGAGCGTCGCCGTTGAGGTAGCACCATCGCCATTGCTAACGGTATAGGCGAAGTGATCGACACCGACACGGTCACGCGGCAAAAACTGTTGATTGAAAGCCTTGTACGAATAGCTGCCATCCCAATTGAGAGTCAGCGAACCAAAATGGCCATTAAGAGTTTTGTCGACTGCGTTGGCATCACCGTTCACCGCCACCACCCATAGACTATCGCTCGGCAGCGGGTTGATATCGTTAACAAGGACGCCATTCTGAGCGTTTACTTTCAGAAGATGGTTCGCATCGATATGGCTGCGGTCGTTGACGAGACTTGGAATGAAGGTTGGCGCGGCTGTAAAGAGGTGCTCAATTCCATCGAAGTCAATGTAATACCCACTGACTTGCCCGTCATCATTCACAGCCCTTAGATAGGTATTGAGCGCATTTGGCATGTCGAAAGTTTTGATCACACCGCGAATATCCGTGAAGCCGTGATCCCCTAAACCATCCGTAAAATTCCCGATGATTTCACCAAAATTATTAACGGCTAAATTATCCGTATGTGTTGATCCGAATGGATCAAGCGTTTGGATCGCGCCATGCAAATCAATAAAGCCATGTAATTGGCTGCTAAGATCGGCGTAGACGCCGACAACTTCGCCCCTATCATTGATAGATTTCGGATAAATCGCCGTCGAATTTTGAATATCAAAACGTTCAAACACGCCATTGATATCGGTGAACCCATGCTCTACCAAGCTCATATCGGCATAAGTTCCAACAACACCGCCAATATCGTTTACAGCAAAAATATTACTGCTGGTCGAGCCTGTCGGTTCTATAACAGAACCCACACCATTGATGATCGAAAAGCCGTAATTTGTGATACCGTCATAAAAAGATCCAACAATTTCCCCCAAATTATTTATGGCGTGGGGTTGAATTTGTGTTGCATCCGGAAGAAGCAACTCAGAAAAAATTCCATTCTGAAAAGTAAAGCCACCGCCCGAGCTTGATCTAGGAATAAAAAATCCAGCGGCTATCCCAAAATCATTAACAACCACCGGAAAGGTATGAATAGCACCCGGCCAATCAATATAGGTTATGATACCTTTATCATTAAGGTAGCCATGATTAGCGCTTGAAGTGCCGACAAATTTTCCTGTCGCGTTAAACCCGTTTACATTACCCAGGCTATCAAACACTGTGTAGGTATAACTCGCCATCTTATCCTCCATAGCCAGTTAAAAAGTGGATAGGGGCTTGTTCACACTTAACGCCGTTTGATCGAATAAAAGGCCGCAAACGACCCATTCGAAAATAGATCAATTAGGCTGAAAAAACGCGCTTAACAATTTCTATACGTCCGTTTTGCGAGAGATCCTCTGATCTACGCAGCACAAGATATCCGTCGGCTTCTGATAGCGATAATAAAACTATAGCCGCTCATTCATAGGGTCCATTAGGGTTTGGGCGGATCAGCAATTCTATTGATCTTACCGATCAAAATAGTCCCGCTATTCCCGCTCACAAAACCTAACCCATAGCCGCCAATATCGCGTCTGACGAATGGATGATGTGAGACATATCCGCATTCTCTGGAATGAAAATAAAATTATTCACATAGGGCACGATGCGTCGATCTTGGCCGGATTCAATGGCTTGCAACAAAGCATCATCTTGCATTTCTGGCTTATGGTCGGCGATCGGATTGAGGCGACCACTATGGACAAAAAAGCCGGAATAATTTTTTGCTTCCATAAAGCTGCGCACCGAGGCAATGGCATGCGGGCGATGCCGCTCTTCGACCTCGATGAGAAGAATAGGATGCTGGCGCTCAAGCAATTCGCGAGCGCCCTCCAATACGTTGAGTTCATGGCCCTCGACATCAATTTTGATAAAGCCAATCGGGCGTTCGGCTAGCCCATCCAAGGTTACCGCTTCAACGGAGCGTTCGGAAAGCGCTACGCCATCGTTAAACCCGCCAATACGGGATATCCCTTCGGATGGCTTACCATCAATGATCGGCGTCGCGAGTTCCAATACACCGGGTTCGTCCGAAACCAGCACTTGGTGCACGCTGACATTTTCCTGCAAAGCAGCACTCAATACATAGGCCAAGCGCGGATGGGGTTCAAACGCGTGCACATGCCGCGCAAGGCGCGAGAGCGGTAACGTGTAGCGGCCAATATTGGCCCCCACATCCACGGCCTCCCGCTCAGGGTCCACCAAAGCCGGCAATAGATCCATCTCGATCTCGTCGTGGTGGCGGCGCATGTGATGCAGGCGAAAGGCCAATTTCGGCATGGAATAGTAAATACCCGTACGTATCAGATTGCCTAACGAGCCGATCATGCTGGTGCCCCCTCGCTACATTGGCGGGTCAACCCCAACATCGAGCTAAAGTTCCCGCTCGTCTGGCGCACCTCACGGCCATAAACACAGTTCAAAGGGCTCCAGAGGCGAGATTTTAACGCTGCCTGCTATGCGTATTTTGCATAATTAAAGCGCAACCCATCAAGAGACTTGCAATTTGTGCAGTGCAACATCATATTGTGCTTATACCAAAGACGCAGGACAAACGAATCATGGCTTCGGTCCAACCGGATTCAAATGCAGTTTTTTCCATTCGCCGCTTATGGCCGATGGACATCGTGTTTTACCGCGAGCATTTGCTAAGGCTTGATCCGGAATCACGGCATTCTCGGTTCGGCGGCGGCGTATCGGACACCTATATCGACGCCTATGTCGATACCGCCATGCGTCCCGACACGCTCATCTATGGAAGTTTTGACGAGGCGAGGCTGATTGCCGCCGGAGAGTTGCGCGTCTTATTTGGAACATGGCCGCTACGCGCAGAAACAGCCTTTTCGGTTGAGAAGCCCTATCAAGATCACGGGCTGGGCGATCAATTGTTTACGCGCATTATCACCGCCGCGCGCAACCGCGGAATCACGCGGCTCGGCATGCAATGCCTCAGCCACAACCAACGCATGCGGCATCTGGCTCAAAAGCATCATGCTGAAATGACAACGGCCGATGGCGAAACAGAAGCGCAATTGATCCCGCTCACGTTTAATCCCATCAGTCTTTTCGAGGAATGGATGGGCGAAGCAGATGGCACGCTAAGCCGCCTTAATCCATGGAAACCAACCGGCCTTAATTAATGCCGACTGGTTTCCTTGTTTCCAAAATATCCGCCTTAAAAAACCAAAGCGCGCGCCTGTTTAACACCCGGCAACCGTTGGATGCCTTGCAAAATATGCGGCGGTGCTGCGCCATCAATTTCAACAAGCGCAATGGCCGATCCACCCTCATTGTCACGGCCCAGCGCAAAAGTGGCGATGTTGACGCCCGCATTACCCAAGAGCGAAGCAAAGCGGCCAATAAAGCCAGGCTTATCTTCATTCGTTACATAAATCATGGATGGGCCAAATTCGGCATCCATTTTAATGCCCTTAATGTCCACAATTCGCGGCTTCCCGTCATTGAAGACGGTGCCGGAGATGGAGCGCGTAAGGTCATCGGTCACCACTTCGAGCGTGATCAGCGAGTCATAATCCCCCTCGCCTTCGCGCACCGTTTCCTCAATCACAATGCCGCGTTCTTTTGCAACAACCGGTGCAGAGACCACATTAACATCCTGAAGCGCGGGACGAAGCACACCGGCAATCGCAGATGCCGTTAGAGCCTTAATTTTTAATGCTGCAACACCGCCTTGATAGGTAATGCGAACCTCTTTCAAGCCGCTATCGGTCAGCTGGCCGGCAAAGGAACCGAGCTTTTCAGCCAGTGCAATAAAGGGCCGAAGCTTTGGTGCTTCTTCCGCCGTGATGGAGGGGAAATTGACGGCGTTTGAAATCGCACCACGCACCAGATAATCCGACATTTGCTCGGCTACTTGCAGGGCTACATTTTCTTGCGCTTCCGTTGTTGCCGCACCCAGATGCGGCGTGCAAACGACGTTCGGGTGACCAAACAAAATATTTGATGTTGCAGGCTCTTCGGCAAACACGTCAAACGCTGCACCCGCAATATGGCCCGTATCCAGCAAAGCCCGCAACGCATGCTCATCCACCAAGCCACCGCGCGCGCAATTGATGATGCGTACGCCCTTTTTGGTGCGCGCCAAATTATCCGCCGAGAGAATATTTTTCGTCTGTGCGGTTAAAGGCGTGTGCAGGGTGATGATATCCGCACGGGCCAATAACTCTTCGAGCTCAACCTTTTCAACGCCCAGATCAATCGCACGTTCTGGCGACAAGAATGGATCATAGGCAATCACGCGCATATGGAGGCCAACGGCACGATCCGCCACAATGGCACCAATATTTCCGCACCCGATAATGCCAAAGGTTTTGCCGGTAATTTCAACACCCATAAAACGGTTCTTTTCCCATTTGCCCGCTTGTGTTGAAGCGTCTGCAGATGGAATTTGACGCGCTAGAGCAAACATCATCGCAATCGCATGCTCAGCCGTTGTGATCGAATTACCAAACGGCGTGTTCATCACGATCACGCCCTTGGCGGTGGCTGCCGGAATATCAACATTATCAACGCCGATACCCGCGCGACCAATCACTTTCAGTTGTGTGGCATTCGCCAATATTTTTTCGGTAACCTTGGTCGCAGAGCGGATCGCCAGACCATCATACTGCCCGATGATAGCGGCCAATTTATCTTTGTCTTTTCCAAGATCAGGTTGAAAATCAACCTCCACGCCACGCTCCTTAAAGATAGCGATAGCGGCAGGCGAAAGGGCATCAGAAATGAGAACACGAGGTGCCATAGGATCAATCTTTCAATCAAAAGCGCAAAGGCGCGATAGGGAAAAGGAGAGAGGCGTCCTCTCGAAAGAGGACGTCAAAAAGGCCAAGCCATTATGCGGCTTTAAGGAGGCCCGATTTTGCCTTGACGAATGCCCATTCAATCCAGGGCATCAAAGCCGAAACATCTGATGTTTGCACCGTTGCACCACACCAAATGCGCAAGCCCGGAGGCGCATCGCGGTACGAACCGAGGTCCAAACCAACACCTTCTTTTTCAAGCAGTGAGGTAACCGATTTCGCAAAATCCGCTTGCGACTCGGAGGTTAGCGCCGTGATTTCGGGATCGGAAAAGACAAGACACACGCTCGTATTGGAACGCGTTGCTTTATCGCGCGCCAGAAAGTCTAGGAAAGGTTTTTCAGCCACAAAATCGGCAACGGCTTTTGCATTCGCGTCACACCGCGCGATTAAGCCCGAGATCCCACCTACCGACTGCGCCCATTCAAGCGCATCGATATAATCCTCAACGCAAAGCATCGACGGCGTATTGATCGTTTCGCCCGCAAAGATGCCCTCAATAAGCTTAGCACCCGAGGTCAGCCGGAAGATCTTCGGCAGCGGCCAAGCGGGCGTATAGTTTTCCAGACGCTCAACGGCACGCGGGCTTAAAATCAGCATTCCATGTGCGGCCTCGCCGCCCAAAACCTTTTGCCAAGAATAGGTAACGATATCGAGCTTCGGCCAATCCAAATCCTGCGCGAAAGCCGCCGACGTTGCGTCGCAAAAGGTAAGGCCCTTGCGATCCGCCGAAATCCAATCGGCGTTCGGCACGCGCACGCCGGAGGTTGTGCCGTTCCAGGTGAACAAAACATCGTGATCGGGATGAACCGCGGCGAGGTCTGGCAGCGCGCCATATTCCGCCTTCATCACGCGCGTGTCTTTCAGCTTTAATTGCTTGACTGCATCGTTCACCCAGCCTTCGCCAAAGCTTTCCCACGCCAGACAATCTACAGGGCGGGCACCCAGCATCGTCCACATCGCCATCTCATAGGCGCCAGTATCGGAAGCGGGCACGATGCCAATGCGGTAATCCGCAGGCACTTGCAAAATTTCGCGGGTTAAATCGATCGCCCGCTTCAAACGTGCTTTACCCGCCTTCGCGCGGTGCGAACGGCCAAGGGATGCGTTTTTAAGGGCGTCAGGGGTCCAGCCAGGGCGCTTGGCGCAGGGACCGGAAGAGAATTGCGGATTAGCCGGCCGCAAGCCGGGTAGCGTCTGTGTCATCGTTTTCTCCATCCTCACAGATGGGCGCCTCTCGTTGGGGAGAGGTGTCCCGCTGATGGAGATACGCGGACGGACTTATGGCGTCAATCGATAAATGTCGGTTTGGGGATAAAAAGATTCGGAGTTCTATCAGGCTGCTTCTATGCCGCCACCTGCCCCAAAGCGGCTACCACATCATTCACCGCCCGCTCGACCAAGGCTTGATCGTCGCCTTCGGCCATCACGCGGATGACCGGCTCGGTGCCGGAGGGGCGAATAACCAAGCGACCCCGCTCTCCCAGAACCGCGGTTGATGAGGCGATGGCTTCCACCACGCGCTTGTCCTTCAAAGGCTGACCTGATTTGTAGCGCACATTTTTGAGGATCTGCGGCAGCGGATCAAACAAATGGCAGACTTCGCTCACCGGCTTGCCGAGCTTCTTCACCATGGCGAGCACTTGCAGCGCGGCCACCAAACCGTCACCCGTGGTTGAATAATCCGACAAGATCATATGGCCGGATTGCTCGCCGCCAAGATTAAACCCATGCTCGCGCATGTGTTCGAGCACGTACCGATCACCGACCGCCGTCCGCGCCAGCGTCAAACCAATGCCGCCAAGATAACGTTCTAAGCCGAGATTGGACATGATGGTGGCCACAACGCCGGGCTTTGTCAGGCGGCCATCGTCTTTCCAGCTTTTGGCAATCACCGCCATCAACTGATCGCCATCAACCACTTGGCCTTTTTCATCAACGATGATGACACGGTCCGCATCGCCATCGAGCGCAATACCAATATCAGCGCGCATCTCGCGCACTTTCTGGATTACCGCATTCGGCGCGGTTGAGCCGACATCGCGGTTAATGTTGAACCCATCAGGCTCGACGCCGATCGGAAACACTTCGGCGCCCAATTCCCACAAGGCTTCGGGAGCCACTTTATAGGCCGCGCCATTCGCGCAATCGATCACGATGCGCAAGCCGTCCAGATCCATCGTGCGCGGCAGCGTGCGCTTGGCAAATTCGATATAGCGCGCATGCACGCTTTCAATGCGCTTCGCACGGCCCAGCGAGGCGGAGGCGGCGAGGCGTTCATTGATGTTGCCGTCAATCAACGCTTCAATTTCAAGCTCCGTTTCATCCGAGAGTTTAAACCCGTCCGGATCAAACAATTTAATGCCATTGTCTTCATACGCATTGTGCGAAGCGGAAATCATCACGCCCAAATCGGCGCGCATCGAGCGTGTGAGCATGGCAACGGCTGGCGTCGGCATTGGGCCCAAGAGCAGCACATCCATACCGACCGAGGTGAACCCTGCGACCAAGGCGGTTTCGATCATATAGCCCGAAAGCCGCGTATCCTTGCCGATCACGACGCGGTTGCGATGCTCGCCCCGACGAAACACAAGGCCTGCCGCCTGCCCGACGCGCAACGCCAAATCCGGCGTGATAATCTTATTGGCTTTGCCGCGAACGCCGTCGGTACCAAAATATTTACGCGCCATACCCTGTGCCTCGTTCAAATGGATGATCCGCTTTTAAATCCAGGCAGGCGATGGGCCAAGCCTGAGCGCGGTCAATTCTTGTTTCGGATTAAGTCAAACACTATTCTTCTGAACAAACCCTGAATGCAGAAACGCCCGGCAGAGCCGGGCGTTGCAGAATAGGTGTTGCTCAGGAGGATTAAGCCGAAGGCTGCGGCTCCATGCCGGCATCCGGCTCTTGACGCGGACGCCCTTTGCCGGCCGATGGCACAGCCGCCGATGGACGACCACCGGATGAGCCATCGCCGCTATCGCGCACGGGCGGCTTGCCCTTAAGAAGATCATGAATCTCGTCGCCCGACAGCGTCTCATATTCAAGCAGACCTTGCGCGAGGGCTTCCAGATCATCCTTGCGATCGGTCAAAATCTTGGTGGCTTCCGCATAGCCTGACTCCACCAAACGGCGAATTTCCGAGTCAATCTTTTGCGCCGTTGCTTCAGACACATTCTGCGTCCGGGCTACCGACATGCCTAAAAAGACTTCGTCCTGATTTTCACCATAAGACACATTGCCAAGCTCGGGCGAGAATCCCCATTTGGTCACCATCATACGGGCCAAACGCGTGGCCTGCTCGATGTCAGATGCCGCACCCGATGTCACCTTCTCATGGCCGAAAATCAGTTCTTCCGCCACGCGGCCACCCATCATAATGGCCAAACGCGAGGTCATCTGTTCGAGCGACATGGAAAGCTTATCGCGCTCCGGCAATTGCATCACCATACCCAATGCACGACCGCGCGGAATGATCGTTGCTTTGTGCACCGGATCGGTTGCTGTCACGTTGAAGGCGCAAATCGCATGGCCTGCTTCGTGGTAGGCGGTCAAACGCTTCTCGTCCTCGGTCATGACGAGTGTGCGGCGTTCCGCACCCATCATCACCTTGTCTTTCGCGTCTTCGAATTCGCTCATCGTCACAATGCGCTTGCCGCGACGGGCAGCCAGCAAGGCTGCCTCGTTGACGAGGTTCATCAGGTCAGCACCCGAGAAGCCCGGCGTGCCGCGTGCCACGGTCTTAAGATCGACGTCTGGTGCCAAAGGAACCTTCCGCACATGCACGCGCAAAATCTTCTCACGACCAATCACATCCGGATTAGGCACAACAATCTGGCGGTCAAACCGACCCGGACGCAGCAGCGCCGGATCAAGCACGTCAGGACGGTTCGTCGCCGCGATCAGAATGATGCCTTCATTGGCTTCAAACCCATCCATCTCGACCAGCAATTGGTTGAGCGTCTGTTCGCGCTCGTCATTGCCGCCACCCAAGCCCGCGCCACGATGGCGACCGACAGCGTCGATTTCGTCGATGAAGATAATGCAAGGCGCATTCTTCTTGGCCTGCTCGAACATGTCGCGGACGCGGCTTGCACCAACGCCGACAAACATTTCGACAAAGTCAGAACCCGAGATCGTGAAGAAAGGCACATTCGCCTCGCCCGCAATCGCACGCGCCAGCAAGGTCTTACCCGTGCCGGGAGGTCCAACGAGCAACACGCCGCGCGGAATACGCCCACCGAGCCGCTGAAATTTTTGCGGGTCACGCAGAAACTCAACGATTTCTTCCAAATCTTCTTTTGCCTCGTCCACGCCCGCGACATCGGAGAAGGTCACGCGGCCATGCGCTTCGTTCAGCAATTTGGCTTTCGATTTGCCAAAACCCATCGCGCGGCCATTGGCACCCTGCATTTGACGGGAGAGGAAGAACCAAGCCGCCATAACAACGATCAAAGGCAGCCAGTTAACCAGCAAGGCCAAATACCAAGGCATGCCCTCGCTCGGCGCTTTGGCCGAGAAATTCACGCCCTTTTGCGACAGGCGGGACACAAGGCCCGGATCATTCGGCGCATAGGTTTGGAAAGGGCGACCATCGGTCAAGGTGCCGCTAATGTCCGGACCGGAAATGGTCACACCCGCAATACGGCCGCCATCAACATCGGAAAGGAATTGGCTGTAGCTCATTTCCTGCGACGCATTGCGGGAGCCCGGGCTTTGGAATAGCGTTACAAGGGCGAGCACGAGCAGGAAAATAATAACCCACAGGGCGAAATTGCGGATATTTGGATTCATGGACAGACCAGACACCGGTTTTGGGCGAACATGGAGAATCCATTTCTAGCCCGTTTCATCTCCTATATTTAGGGGGCAATAGCCGCCTTGCCAAGGGAAGGAGCAATAAAACCTTGTTCAATCCTCCCGGGCCGCGCCACGCGGCGCCTCAGGCTTGATTAAAATCATCCCGTCGGGGACGAGAGAAATAAGCGTTCCCCCTAAGGTCCGGCGGATGGCGACGCCGTCAAATCGCGCTTTTTTCAGCGTATTCAGCAGCTCTTCCAACCGAAAGAGGTCAACCGATGGGACCGGATTAACCGCCGATATTGCCTTGGCCAACACGCGCAAAATAATCTCGTCAGGCTCGTCCCATAGGGCTGCGGCAAATCGCGCGCCCTCTTCCGATGGCACTTGAACGGCAAGCCCAACCCTATCGGCCGCAAGACTGAGGGCGGTGTCCGCACGTTGCATCCGGCGGGCAAATCGGCCGAGCCTGATGCGGTCAAACCCTTCCGCTTCCAGCACTGGCAAGGATTGGCGAAACCTTACGCGGGTAAACCGCGCATTTTCGTTGGAAGGGTCTTCCATCGGGCGGATATTGGCCGCTTCAAGCGTGGCGCGTAGGCGGGCGCCGGGCACGTTAAGCAAAGGACGCAAAAGCACACTGTCCCGCAAACGCGTTTCCTGCTCCATCCCGCCAAGCCCTGTGAGACCCGAGCCCGCGCTCAACCGCATCAAGACGGTCTCAGCCTGATCATCCGCATGATGGGCCAGCACCAGCGCATCCGCACCAATCGATCGCATATGAGCTTCTAAGAGCGCATAGCGCGCCTCTCGTGCGGCCTCTTGCAGCCCTGTTGCAGGCTTATCGGCATCCCATCGCAAGACGGCATGTTCAAGACCAAAGCCACGGGCCAATTGCCCAACCGAGGCCGCCTCTGCCGCAGCCTCTGGACGCAACACATGATCGACCGTTGCAACCGACACGCGGGGAGCGTCTTGGCCGAGCGCTTTGGTCCACGCCGCCGCCAACGCCATCAGGGCAAGCGAGTCAGCGCCGCCCGAGACAGCAAGAAGAAGATGCGAAAAGCGCTCCATCGAGGCAAAAAGAGACTTTGCCTCTTCATCCGTGATCGGCTCAGAGGATAGCGAGCGGATCAGCACCCCGCTCCCGTTTTGGCCTTTTCAACACGCGCCTTCAAAGACGCCTCAGCATCCGAAAAGCGCTTGCCGAATTCGGCAAAGGTGGCGCAGGCCTGTGGCTTTTGTCCCATCGAGACAAGCGCATCGCCCAATTTGGCAAAAGCAACCGGAGCCGAAGGGCTAACAGGCGTCGCCTGCGCAATTTTGAGATAGTTTTGCGCCGCTTCCGGATACCGCTTTTGCCGATATTCAGCATCGCCCAACAACAATGTAGCATCCGTCACAGACGGATCTTTCGGCCAAGTCTGCAAAAATTGCCGAAGCGCATTGGCGCTGCCGGCAAAGTCACCGCTTCGGAACAAAGATTTAGCCGCGGCGAAATCCGATTTTGCATCTTTCGGTGCTGCAGGTTCGGCGGGCGCCGGAGCCGTTTTCGCATTGGCCGCCTGCGCCGCGAGCGTCCCTGCGGGAACCGCAGGCGTGCCACCCTTTGCGGCCGCCATCAAATCGATCGGGCCGGCATTGGATTCACTTGCGGTTGCTTTAGCAGGCGCAGGAGAAGCCTGTCCTGCAGTGCCCGTTTGCATCTGTTTGATTTGGTCTTCGAGCTTGCGATTGGCAAATTGCAGCTCTTCGATCTGGCCCGATAATTGGCGGATGACGGTTTCGAGCTTGATGATGCGAACCGTATTATCCGCCTCGGTGTTATCCTCTTGCGCCAAGGAGGCTGAAAGGCCACCCGCGACGAAAACGGAAACGATCATCATCCGAACAGCAAACCGAAATTTCATCGCACATAGCCCCAAAAAGAAAACCATCTGCATGAGCATAAGCCCGTGCAGATGGCTAGATTATGGCAAGGTGAACAACGCCACCATGAACGAATAATCAGTTGAATTAATTGCCGCCGGAAAGCGTGGTGACCGCACGACGGTTTTGCGACCAGCAGGAGATGTCGTCGCAAACGGCGACTGGCTTTTCCTTGCCCCATGATTTCGTCGACAGGCGGGAAGCGGATACGCCTTTGCTCACGAGATAATCGCGGGTGGCTTGGGCACGGCGTTGGCCAAGCGCAAAGTTATATTCGCGCGTTCCGCGCTCATCGGCATGACCTTCAACCATGATCTTGTAGGTACCATATTGGTTCAACCACTGCGCCTGCTTGTCGAGGGTTGCCGTCGATGTTGATGTCAAATCCGACGAGTCGGATTCAAAGAACACCCGATCACCAACATTGGTCGAGAAATCCTGTGCGCTGCCGGGCGTTGCTGCGCCGCCTGCACCCAGGCCAGCCATGTCGCCTGCACCCGTCGTTGCCTTATCCGAGGCGCAAGCCGCCAAGGCCAAAGCCGCGCCTAGCGCGAATACCAATTTCAGCGATCTGAACGTTCCGATTGATTGCAGCATTACCGAGCTCCTAAACGAGTTTAACCGATCTGGAGGTCGGTTTAACGCCATGATGGTTAACAGAGCGTTCCGGTAACGCGACAAATTGACATAAATTTGTCGACGGCCCGACTTTTTTACAACCCACCAATAAAAAACCACCCCGTCGATCAAGACGGGGTGGTTTTAAAAAGGCTTAGCGCCGGACCATTCAGCCAAATTATTCGGCGGTTTTAAGCTGCTTCAGCTTCGAGAAGACGGAATCAACGTCAATCGCCTCTTCCTGCACTTCTTCGCGCTTGGCGGAGAAGCCGGCAAATGGCTCGGCGCTATCGCGCGCCGTTGTCACTTCGGCTGGCAACAACGTGTGCGCGGCTTCATCAACGATCACCGGACGATCCTTCGAAGCCTTGTTCACTTCGAAATCCAAATCGATCTGCGTGCAAAGGCCCAGCGTTACCGGATCCATCGGCTGCAATTGCGCCGCATTCCAATGGGTGCGCTCTTTAACCTGCTGAATGGTGGTTTTGGTCGTGCCGACCAAGCGCATGATCTGCGCGTCCTTCAACTCGGGATGGCTGCGGACCAACCAGAGAATAGCATTCGGACGGTCATGACGACGCGACAAAGGTGTGTAGCGTGGGCCCTTTGTCCGCTTTTTCTCGGGCAAGCGCACGGAAGAAACCTTGAGCTTCAGCCGATAATTGGCGTCGGCCTCGGCCTTTTCAATCTCATCCCGCGTCAATTGCTCATACATCACCGGGTCCATGCCCTTAATGCCGGCGGCAACTTCGCCATCCGCAATGCCCTTCACTTCCAAAGGGTGCAAATGGCAAAATTCGGCGATCTGCTCGAAGGTCAGCGCCGTGTTATCAACCAGCCAGACAGCGGTGGCTTTTGGCATCAACGGAATTGCGGTCATCGGTCTTTTCCTTCTCGAACAGAACGGGCCAAGTTTCACGCACAGTGTCGCAAGCTCCGACCGGCTTTTGGCCGGAGCCCCACAGCACTGTGCTTGGCGGGATTAGCCTCTCTATACGCGGAGAAGGCGATTTATGCAATCAGAACCTGTTCCCGCTTAGGACGGCATGAGGATGATTTTTCCCGTATGCACACCCGATTCCATCATTTGATGGGCTTTCACCGCCTCATGGAGGGGAAAAGTAGCGTGAATAATCGGCTTGCACTGGCCTTGCGCCAAAAGCGGCCAGACTTTGGCTTCAAGCGCCTCAGCAATCATGGCTTTTTCCTCAACCGAACGGGGGCGAAGGGTCGAGCCCGTATGGGTTAGCCGCTTCATCATCAACGGCGCAAAATCCACTTCCACTTTGGAGCCGCCTTGAAACGCGATCTGGACAATCCGGCCATCTCGCGCCGCCGCCGCATAATTTCGCGCGATATACTCTCCCCCGACCATATCGAGGATTACATTCGCACCAACGCCGTCGGTAAACGCCAAAACCTCTTCGACAAAGTCGTGCTTGCGATAATCAATCGCCTTATCGGCCCCGATTGTGAGCGTGGCTTGGCATTTCTCAGCCGAACCGGCGGTAATGATCACCAGCGATCCGAATGCTTTGGCCAGCATAATGGCCGTCGTCCCGATGCCCGACGTGCCGCCATGAACCAGCAGTGTTTCATTGGGCTTTAACCCGCCACGATCAAAGACATTGGTCCACACGGTAAAAAATGTCTCAGGGATACCCGCTGCCTCCGTAAGCGTTAGGCCATCGGGGATGGGCAGCGCATTGGTTTCGTGAACGGTGCAATAGCCCGCATAACCGCCCCCCGGAACTAGCGCGCAGACGCGGGCACCCATCTTAAACCGGGTTACGCCCTCGCCCATCGCGACAATCTCTCCGGAAATCTCAAGTCCCGGAATATCCGATGCTCCCTTTGGTGGCGCGTAATTGCCTTTGCGTTGCAAAATATCCGGCCGATTAACCCCCGCCGCCGCCACTTTTACGAGGATTTCCCCTTTGGCCGGCACGGGAACCGGACGCGTTTCAGGAACCAATACTTCCGGGCCGCCGGGTGTCTTGATCCCGATAGCAAGCATGGTTTCAGGCAGTGTGGTGGACATCGGATGGTTCCTTCATCGAACAAAACTTGAGAAGAGTGCGGTTTGAAGATTATGATATCCTTACAGCATTAGCAGGATAAGTGGCGCGATTATGGTTGACCCGTTTCTCGATGAACGTCCCCTCAAAGCAAAACTCTCTCATGACATCGGGCAGGATCTGGCGTCGTTGTCGATCGATGAATTGTACGAGCGAATAGAACAGCTAAAGGCCGAGGCCATCCGACTTCAGGCCGAAATTGAGCGGAAGCAGGCCGTTAAATCCGCCGCCGCCGATATTTTTAAGGCGCGTTAACCGTAAACAAACTCCTAACGAGCCAAGTCGCATTCTATGCTGTATATTAAAAACTTGATCCCGTGGCTCTGTTCACGAAAGGTCGGGACCGATGGCAGATGTAGAAGCCCTGCAAGGCGTGAGGGCGGTCAAAGCAATCGCTTTTGGCCGGCAATTTGCTTCGTCCGAAGCCTTTAAAGCGCTTTTTCGGGACGGTATGTCCCTTGTGGAAGAGGCCGCTGCCTATCTCGATGGACAAGGCCGCGAACAATCCCGCCTTTTACCCCGTCTTTCAGCCCTCACTTACGCCAATGAGAGCATGCGTCTCACCACGCGGCTGATGCAGATGGCCTCATGGCTCCTCGTGCAACGCTCGATTGCAGAGGGTGAAATGTCAGCCGATGACGGAAGTGTCCAATTGGGGAAAATGCGTATTCACCGCAATGACCCCCCTTTATCACCCGAACATGTCGCTACATTACCTGAAGCACTGGTTGAATTAATCGATAAATCAGTGCGGTTGCAGTCGCGCATCAAGCATCTCGACAGCGTAATTAACGTCGAAAAGACCGATTCCGAGCGACTTTCGGGCCGAAATGCCGTCGCTTTGCAGCAAATGTTGCTAAAATCCGCCTTTGGCGCACCAACCGCCAAGGCATAAAAAAACCCGGCCATTTAAGCCGGGTTTTAAACGTCAAAACGCGTTGATTACTTCTTGGCCGAGATGCCAAAGCCTTCAAAACGCTTGTTAAAACGCGAAACACGACCGCCGCGATCGAGCATCTGCGTCGATCCACCCGTCCAAGCCGGATGCGAATTCGGATCAATATCCAACTGCATCACATCGCCTTCCTTACCATAGGTCGAGCGCGTGAAAAATTCCGTTCCATCGGTCATTAGGACCTTAATCGTGTGGTAGTCGGGATGAATATCGGCCTTCATCGTCTTAATCCTTTTCGGGACACCCCTTTTCGGCACTTGCGCTATACGCTGCGACGCCACCGATCAATGGGTTTAAAAATCGTGAGACGTGCCTATAGCGCACACTCGCCAAAAGTGAAACCCGGTTTTTTCAATAAAAGACATGGATAAAAATAAAAATACGGCAACCGCCAATCCGTTGAAGATAACTGGACAAAAGGCGCATTCATTGCCAATTAGGGCTTATGACTGTTGATACGCTTCAAAAAAGCGGCGAGTCGACCCCCGCCGCGCGGCCTCGTACGTCGCTCAAATCCCTTTTGCCGCTCGTTCCCTATGCCTTGCGCTACCGGAAGCGGATCTTTTTGGCCCTCATAGCCCTCATTATTGCGTCAAGTTCGACGCTGGCCATTCCCTTGGCCGTGCGGCGAATGATCGATTTTGGCTTCTCGACCGAAGGCGCAGGCCTCATCGACCGCTATTTTGCTATGATGATCGTCGTCGTCACGATCTTGGCCGCCGCCAGCGCCTCGCGCTATTATTTGGTGATGACCCTTGGCGAACGGGTCGTGGCCGATATCCGGACCGCCATATTCGACCATTTAACCCGCCTTGATGCGGGATTTTACGACGGCGTGAAATCGGGAGAAATCGTCTCGCGCCTTTCGGCCGATACGACACAACTTAAATCCGCCTTCGGATCGAGCGCTTCAGTAGCGCTTCGCAATCTCGTGCTGTTTTTAGGCGCGGGTGCCATGATGGTTTACACCAGCCCTCGCCTTTCCGGCCTTGTCGCACTGGCCATTCCAATTATCGTACTGCCCTTAGTCGCATCCGGCCGCACGGTGAGAAACCGCGCCCGTGACGCTCAAGATCGTCTGGCCGATGCATCCGCCTATGCAACGGAAGCGATCGGCGCCATGCGAGTGATGCAGGCCTTCGTCGCTGAGCGGATGACGATGCAGCGTTTCTCGGATGCTGCCGAGGAAGCCTATGAAACTGCGCGTCATGCGACCTGGGCAAGGTCGCTTCTTACGGGAATCGGTATCGCGCTTGTATTTTCCAGCGTCGTGGGCATTCTTTGGTATGGCGCGCAAGACGTGCTTGCCGGACGGATTTCTCCCGGCACCCTGTCGCAATTTGTGCTCTATGCCATCTTTGCTGCTGGCGGTTTGGGTGAACTGTCACAAGTCTGGGGCGAAGTCAGCGCGGCTGCAGGGGCGGCCGGTCGATTGGCCGAATTGCTAGCTATTGAGCCTTCTATTCGAGCGCCGTCTAACCCCAAATTATTGCCGGACCCACCTAAAGGCACCATTGAATTTAACGATGTGAGCTTTGCCTATCCCTCCCGTCCTAACGAACCTGTGCTGGATGGTGTCAGCTTTTCCGTCAAGCAAGGCGAAAGGATCGCGATTGTCGGTCCATCGGGCGCGGGTAAAAGCACGATCATGCAATTGCTGTTGCGGTTTTACGACGCGACATCGGGCGAAATTATCGTTGATGGACTACCCATTCGAGACGTTGATCCTCGCGCCTTAAGAGCCCGGATTGCATTGGTGCCGCAGGAAAGCATGATTTTCGGCACAAGCTTGGGCGATAATATCCGCTATGGCAGCCCCAATGCTTCTGATGCCGACATCAAAGCTGCGGCTGAACGGGCGATTGTCGATAGTTTTGTGAGCAACTGGCCCGAAGGCTATGACACACGCATCGGCGAACGCGGCGTGACGCTTTCGGGCGGGCAGCGCCAACGCATTTCCATTGCGCGCGCCATTCTAAAAGATGCACCTATTTTGCTGCTTGATGAAGCAACCTCGGCGCTCGATGCTGAGAATGAAACGCTGGTGCAATCGGCACTTGATCGATTGATGGAAGGCCGCACAACGATTGTCATCGCGCATCGCCTTTCCACCATCGTCAATGCGGACCGAATTTTAGTGATGGACCAGGGCAAGATTGTTGAACAAGGCACCCATACCGAACTCGTTCAACTCGGTGGCCTATATGCCCGCTTAGCAACACTGCAATTTGACCGGAATTAATTCGAGAGCGTCTCACCGATCCGTGAGCTTCAACTCAATCCGTCTATTGCGCTTAAGGGCTTCATCCGTATCGCCCAATTCGATCGGTTGAAATTCACCAAAACCGGCTGCCATTAAACGCTGCGGTGCAACGCCTTTTGTCACAAGATATTGCACCACCGAAATCGCGCGTGCTGCGGACAATTCCCAGTTGGATTTAAATTGCCCAGCACCGCTCAAAGGTTTCTTGTCGGTATGGCCATCAACACGCAGGATCCATGGAATATCCGGTGGAATTTCCCCATCCAGCTGAACCAAGGCAGAGGCCAACTTATCAAGCTCCACTTTACCCGCATTGCTAACGGCCGCTGAGCCCACATCAAAGAAGACTTCTGATTGAAACACGAAGCGATCACCAACTACCCGCACATCGGAACGGTTCGACAGGATCTGCCGCAAGCGACCAAAAAACTCGGACCGATATCGGGCTAATTCTTGTACCTTTTGCGCCAAGGCTACATTGAGCCGCGAGCCAAGATCCGCAATCCTTGCTTGGCTTTCTTTATCGCGTTGTTCAGACGCATTCAGTGCCTCTTCTAAGGCAGCCAATTGACGGCGCAGCGCATTAATTTGTTGATTAAGCGCTTCAACTTGCGCCAAGGCGCGGGATGAAATTTGCTTTTGAGCGTCGAGATCTTTGTTTAACGAACCAAGCTGTGTTCCGCTATCAACCGGGGTACCGCCAGCCGCTTGCAATTGATTTTTCAATTGATCACGCTCGCTTTGCGCCGCCGCCAAAGTATCACCCAGTAAGGCAATATTTTCTTCTAAATTTTTGCGGTTAACCCGTTCGAGCGCCAAGAGATCGGTTAGTTCGGAAATCTGACGGTTCAGCTTGAGGAGTGCCGCGTCTTTATCCGTTACCTGCTGGCTTAAGAAAAACTGCGCCACCATAAAAACGGTCAAAAGAAAAACGATCGACAACACAAGCGTCGACAGGGCGTCGACGAAGCCGGGCCAATAATCGATAACCCTCTGATTGCGACCCGGGCGGGCCATGATTAGCCCCGCCTCTTCTCGGCCAACAAGGCCTCTAGAACTGCCTTCATCTCCGCTTCGCGTTGCGCCTGTGATTCAACCCAGTCGCGGATCAATTGCTGCTCGGAGCGCATCGAGACAACCAAGGACTGGATGCCGGACGCCAGATTTTCAATCGCTGCTACATTAGCCGCCTGCAAGCCCGGCTCGGCTAAGCCATTCGACGAAGCAGAAACAACTGGCAAACCCGAATTCAATGGAACCGTCGCGCCGGGGCCGGCAATTCCGGCCAGCCAATTTTCCAACTGCTCATAAAACTGATTTTGCGCTTGGCCTGCTTGTAAATCCAAAAATCCAAGGATCAAGGATCCGGCAAGACCAAACAACGAGGACGAAAACGAAATCCCCATACCACCCAATGGTGCAGCAAGGCCAGATTTCAATTCTTCAAACATCAAAGCCGCATCCGAGCCAGCCTTCATGGATTGGATGACCTTACCAACCGAACCCACGGTATCCAATAGACCCCAAAATGTTCCCAAGAGCCCCAAGAACACCAAAAGACCCGTCAAATAACGACCCGTATCGCGGGCTTCATCAAGCCGCAGCCCGATCGTGTCCAAAATAGCGCGCAAGGAAAGCGGCGATAGCGCTTCCCGCTTTTGACGACCGGCCAGCATTTTGGCCATCGGCAGCAAAAGAAGCGGCTCGCGCTCGACAACAACGCCGCTATCGCTTTCAAGAAACGCATTGGCCCAGCGTACTTCACGAAACAAACGCAAAACGCCACGAAACGCCAAGACAATACCAATGGTCAACACACCGATGATCAGCGCATTCAATGGCGGATTGGCATTAAAGGCTTGAATGATGGGTCGATAAAGAATGAAAGCGATAAACGCGCCAAGCACGAGAAAAACAGCCATGCGAAAAAGATAAGGCGTTGGCCGTGACAGAGGTTGTGTATCGTTGTTCCGAGCCATGAAACCTCCCTTGAAGAACGTCGCCATGATGACTTTTAATCTCTCTCAGTACAAGAACACACCATTCTCAGATCACACCGTTTAAGATGCACGCGCCTCTTTTAACGCCTGCACCAATTGGCCATGAACCGATGTATTGGCTACTAAAATCGAGTTGCCCGACATTTTATATTCGCCACCTGTGCCATCGGATACAAATCCACCCGCTTCACGCACAAGAATAATACCGGCGGCAATATCCCATGATGACAATCCTGTTTCCCAAAAGCCGTCAAGCCGTCCGGCTGCAACATACGATAGATCAAGTGCGGCAGAACCAAGGCGACGAACACCAGCTGTACGGGCCGTTACATGGGCCATTTCCTTCATATAAGTCGGTAAATCACGCCTGGCGCTTGAAGGAATACCCGTCCCAATCATGCATTCCATCAGATCGGTGCGTCCCGACACCCGCAAACGGCGATTGTTCAAAAAAGCACCCTTGCCCTTCTCGGCGATAAAGAGCTCGTCCTTGATCGGATCATAGACAACGCCCGCGACAATCTGCCCTTCACGCTCCAAGCCCAGGGACACGGAGAAATGCGGCATCCCATGCAAGAAGTTCAACGTGCCATCGAGCGGGTCGATATGCCAGCGATGCGAGGCGTCTTTGCCTTCAACAATACCGCCCTCTTCCATAACAAAGCCAAAATCCGGGCGTGCCTTCAAGAGCGAGTCCTGCAAAATCGCCTCGGCCTTTAAATCGGCCTGTGAAACGAAATCCCCCGGCCCTTTCCGCGAGACCTGCAGATTTTCAATTTCACCAAAATCGCGACGCAGGCCTTTTGCAGCCTTCATCACAGCGTCAACCATAACGGTCATGAGCGGAGAACGGATCATATGGGGCCCTTCAATCAGCAAAACACGCGACACCGAAGTAGCGAACGCGACGTTACGAGCATCAACAACGTCAAAGCCGACGCGTCAAGGGAGGATTGTTATTCGTCGCGCTGCGGCGCTGGCGTTTGAGCGATGATGGCTAACGCACGACCAATAACCGCACCAATCCCATCGGGATGATGAAAGGATTCGGCACCTAATCCAATAAACTCGGCACCGGTCGCAACGAGCGGAGCGATATGGGCCTCTTCGCTGGCAAAGGCGACGCATGGAGTATTAAACAATTCGGCCCACCATTCGGCCCGCTCCAACACCATTGAAAGCGTTGGAACGGATCCATCCGGGCGTATTTCACCAAACATGACGTAGTCGGCACCCAATTCAGCCGCCTCCATGGCATCATGACGTGCCTTAAGACCTCCGACACCAACTGAGCGATCAATCCGGCGCATCGCTGCGGTCGCTTCGATAACACGAGCAGGCGATGACAGATGAACACCGTCCGCTCCTGTTCGCGCCACCATTTCGAACGCGTCAACGATCAACAGCACCGCCCCCGCTTCATGAACAACCGGGACGAGCGCTTTGACAAAATTAATTTGCGTCCGCTCATCACCATCCGGAAGAGGGATGATCACCGCATCGATCCGGCCGCCTTTAAAGGCTGCCGATAACACTGCAGCCATCTGTTCCGCATTCTCTTCACGCGGGGCAAAAAGAATGAGGCGCGCGGTATAGGTCATGACACTGCTTTCTGACGTCCAACCTTAACCGAAGGTTGGATCAAGTTTACCCGACGCATAAAGCTTGGCCATCTCGGCAAGCGTATGGACTTTACCGATTTTCGACGCCTTACCTGCTGTGCCAAATTCCTCAAACCGTTGTTTGACGAGCTTGGACATTGCATCCATCGCAGGCTTCAAATATTTGCGCGGATCGAATTCGCCGGGATTCTCGGCAAACACTTTGCGGATTTGTCCGGTCATCGCCATGCGGTTATCGGTATCGATATTCACCTTACGGACACCGTTTTTGATGCCGCGCTGGATTTCTTCCACCGGCACACCCCATGTCTGTGGCATCTCTCCGCCATAGGCATTGATGATGTCCTGCAAATCCTGCGGCACCGACGACGAGCCATGCATCACGAGATGCGTATTTGGCAACAAGCGATGAATTTCTTCGATGACATGCATCGCAAGGATCGCCCCATCCGGCTTACGCGTGAACTTATAAGCACCATGTGACGTGCCCATTGCAATGGCGAGCGCGTCAACCTTGGTTGCGCGGACGAAATCGACCGCTTCCTTTGGATTGGTCAGCAATTGATCATGCGAGAGCGTGCCCTCAAAACCATGCCCATCTTCCTTCTCGCCCTGTCCCGTTTCAAGCGAGCCTAGCACGCCCAACTCGCCTTCAACCGAGATGCCACCAAGATGGGCCATATCGGTGACGGTCTTCGTGACGCCAACATTATAATCCCAATCACCTGGCGTTTTGCCATCGTCCTTCAAGGAACCGTCCATCATCACCGATGTAAATCCAGCCTGGATCGCCGTCATACAGGTGGCGGCATTGTTGCCATGGTCGAGATGCACGCAGATCGGAATCTGCGGATAAATTTCAGTCAACGCATCCATCATATGCTTGAGCATGATGTCATTGGCATAAGCGCGCGCGCCCCGTGAGGCTTGAATAATAACGGGAGCATCAACCGCAACAGCAGCCGACATAACTGCCAGCGCGCCTTCCATATTGTTGATGTTAAAGGCAGGGACGCCATAGCTATGCTCGGCTGCGTGATCGAGCAACTGTCTCATGGTTATGCGTGGCATGGTCTCATCTCCTTTAGTCCGTTTTCGTCACACTCATCTAATTCGTTTATTTGCGTCGAAGCGCGTCAACACCCGGCAGCGGCTTGCCCTCGAGCCATTCGAGAAACGCGCCGCCTGCTGTTGATACATAGGTAAAGTCATCCGCAGCACCGGCGTGGTTCAACGCCGATACCGTATCGCCACCACCCGCAACAGAAAGCAGCTTCCCCGCCTTAGTCAAACGAGCGGCTTCTTGCGCAACGGCATTCGTGCCTGCATCAAAGGGTTCTAATTCGAAGGCACCGAAGGGGCCATTCCAAACCAATGTCTTAGCCGTAGCGAGCTTTTCAGCAACCGTTTTGACCGATGCGGGGCCGATATCGAGCATCATGTCATCGGCGCCCACGGCATCGACCGAGACAACCTTATTTGCGGCATGAGCTTTGAATTCCGACGCAACTGTTGCATCAACCGGTAACACGATTTCACAACCAGAAGCCTTGGCTGTTTCCAGCACACTGCGCGCAGTATCCAGCAAATCATGTTCACAAAGGGATTTGCCAACCGCTTTGCCTTGAGCTGCCAAAAACGTATTGGCCATGCCACCGCCAATGACCAGAATATTGACCTTCTTAACGAGATTGCCGAGCAATTCGAGCTTGGAGGAAACCTTCGCTCCGCCCACAACCGCGAGAACCGGACGCTCGGGTTGCTCAAGCGCCTTGGCGAGCGCTTCAATCTCAGCCTGCATCGTGCGCCCTGCATAAGCAGGCAGCACTTTGGCAAGGCCTTCCGTCGACGCATGCGCGCGGTGAGCCGCCGAGAAAGCATCGTTCACATAGAGATCGCCATTGGCAGCCAGCGCTGCCACAAAGGCGGGATCATTTTTCTCTTCCTCTTTATGGAAGCGCGTGTTTTCGAGACACACAATATCGCCGTTTTTCATGCCATCGACAGCGTGCTTCGCGGCATCGCCAACACAATCGGAAGCAAAGCTCACGGGACGGCCCAAACGCTTAGAAAGTTCAGCGGCAACCGGAGCCAGCGACTCTTTAGGGTCAACGCCTTTTGGGCGACCAAAATGCGCCAGCAAAATTACCTTGCCGCCATTATCTGAAATCTCGCGAAGCGTCGGCAAGATGCGGTCAATACGGGTTGTATCGGAAACACGACCCTCTTCCATCGGCACGTTGAGATCAACACGAACAAGCACGCGCTTGCCCGATACGGATGCATCATCGAGTGTATTGAAGAGGGTCATGGTTCGAGTTCCTTAGATGAGCTTGCCCATAGCAACGGCGGTATCGGCCATGCGGTTCGAGAAGCCCCACTCATTGTCGTACCAGGTCAGGATCGAGACGAAGTTGCCATCCATGACCTTGGTCTGATCCATATGGAAAATTGACGAATGCGGATCATGGTTGAAGTCGATCGAGACATTCGCCGCATTCGTATAACCAAGAATACCCTTCAAGCGACCTTCGGCAGCGGCTTTGATGGCAGCGTTAATTTCGTCCTTCGTTGTCGAGCGCTTGGCAATGAACTTCAAATCAACGACCGAAACATTTGGAGTCGGTACACGAATGGCAGCGCCATCGAGCTTGCCATTCAATTCTGGAAGAACCAGACCAACCGCCTTCGCAGCACCTGTCGACGTCGGGATCATGGAAAGCGCTGCTGCACGGCCGCGGTAAAGATCCTTATGCATCGTATCAAGCGTTGGCTGATCACCCGTGTAAGAATGGATGGTCGTCATCATGCCCTTTTCAATACCAACAAGCTCATTGAGCACCTGCGCCACCGGCGAGAGGCAGTTCGTTGTGCACGAAGCATTCGATACAACAAGATGATCTTTTGTCAGCTTTTGATGATTTACACCAAAAACGACCGTCAGATCAGCACCATCGGCAGGCGCTGAAACAAGAACGCGCTTAGCACCAGCGGCCAAATGAGCCGAAGCCTTATCCTTGGCCGTAAAGATGCCCGTGCACTCCAAAGCAATATCAACGCCGAGATCCTTATGAGGCAATTGCGCAGGATCACGCACCGCCGTTACCTTGATCGGACCACGTCCTACATTGATCGTGTCACCTTCAACCGTCACGGTGCCAGGAAAGCGACCATGCACCGAGTCAAACCGCATCAAATGCGCATTGGTCTCAACGGGGCCAAGATCGTTAATCGCTACGACTTCAATATCCGTACGACCCGACTCGATAATAGCGCGAAGAACGTTACGGCCGATACGACCAAATCCATTGATTGCAACCCGAACTGCCATGCTAGTCTCCTGTCTTTCGATCCAAAATTCAAATTACGAATAGAAGCGTTTAGCCAAGACGGTTAAGCGCCTTCTCGACAACAGCTTCCGCCGTGATACCAAAATGGGCATAAAGCTCTTTGTAAGGTGCGCTCGCACCAAAACTGTTCATGCCGATGAAAATGCCGTCATTGCCAATCAGGGAGTCCCATCCTTGGCGAACCGCAGCTTCAACGGCAATCTTGACCTTAGCGTTCCCAATCACCGATGCACGATAGGCATCATCCTGACGGGCGAACATCTCAAAGCTTGGTACCGAAACAACGCGGACCTTTACACCCTTTTCGGAAAGCGCCTTTTGGGCAGCAACCGCAATTTCAACTTCCGAACCGGTAGCAAAGATCGACACTTGCGCATCACCCTTGGCCGCAACCAACTCATAAGCCCCACGAGCCGACTTGTTTTCAACCTCCGCACCTAAGCGAAGCTGCGGCAGGTTCTGGCGGGTCAGCGCCAGAATGCTTGGCGTGCAGGTTTCCTTTAGCGCCAATTCCCAACACTCCGCCGTCTCAACCACATCGGCTGGGCGGAATACGTTCAAATTCGGCATCGCACGAAGCGCTGCCAAATGTTCAACCGGCTGATGGGTTGGGCCATCTTCACCCAAACCGATCGAGTCATGCGTCATGACTTGAATGGTACGAATACCCATCAACGCCGCAAGGCGGATCGATGGACGGCAATAATCGGTAAACACCATGAAGGTTGCACCCGATGGAATAATTCCACCATGCAAGGCCATGCCGTTCATAGCCGCTGCCATGCCGTGTTCACGAATGCCGTAATGGATATAACGGCCGGCAAAGCTACCCGGCGACATTGCCGTTAAATTTTTCGTCTTGGTATTGTTCGACGGCGTCAAATCGGCCGAACCCAATACCAATTCGGGCACCGCTTCCGTGATAACTTCCAATGCCATTTCGGATGCTTTACGCGTTGCAACCGTTTGCGGCTCAGCGGCAAGCTTGGCTTTGAAACCGGCAATGGCGGAATCAAGCTTCGGTGAAACCTTACCCGCCATGCGGCGTGTAAATTCTTCACCCTTGGGCGATGCGGCTAAGCGCTTCTTCCAATCCGCATGAGCACCTTGCGAACGCTTTGCAGAATTCCGCCATGCGTCCAAAACGTCTGCTGCAACATCAAACGGTTCAGGCGAAAGACCAAGTGCAGCCTTGGCACCTGCAAGCTCTTCTGCACCGAGCGGCTCACCATGGGCCTTCGAGGTGCCGGCACGCTTAGGCGCACCAAAACCGATCACGGTCTTGCACGCAATCAAGGTCGGGCGGTCAGACTTTTGAGCTGCTTCAATGGCAGCCGCAATCGCATCCTGATCATGCCCGTCCACCGCCGCCGTTGCCCAGCCTGCGGATTCAAAGCGCTTACGCTGATCAACCGAGTCCGCAATGGAGAGCGGGCCATCAATCGAAATGCCATTATCGTCCCACAGCACGATCAAGCGATTAAGCTTCAAATGGCCTGCAAGGGCGATAGCCTCCTGCGAGACACCTTCCATGAGATCGCCATCGGAGGCGAGCACATAGGTGTAATGGTCAACGAGATCAGACGAGAACTCGGCATTCAAATGCCGCTCGGCCAGCGCAAAGCCTACCGATGTCGCAAGCCCCTGCCCCAAAGGACCCGTTGTCATTTCAACGCCGGGCGTATGGCCCACTTCGGGGTGGCCTGGCGTTTTAGAGCCCCATTGGCGGAAGTTCTTAAGTTCATCCATCGTCATCCCGGTCGTACCGGTGAGATAAAGAATGGAATACAGCAGCATCGAACCGTGGCCGGCCGACAGGATAAAGCGATCCCGGTCCGCCCAATGGGGATCGGTGGGATCAAACTTCAAAAACCGCGTATAAATGACGGTAGCGATATCGGCAGCGCCCATTGGCAGGCCGGGATGACCGGATTTGGCCTTTTCGACCCCATCCATCGAAAGTCCGCGAATGGCATTAGCCATGCGGCGTGCAAGATCGCTCGAACCCATCATACTATCCTTTTGTAGAATGCGGGGGACTGATAACACCTCACTAAATCAAGTCAATGTGCAGCTGCAGCAAAATGTCGCGCAACTGACGGAAAAAGCCAAAAAGGCGACCTTGCGGCCGCCTTTTTACGCTGGACCTTCGGCTCGGAGCTTAAGCCTGCTTCTGCTTCACAATAATGGGCATCAGCAGGTCACCCCAATAGCCGCCATCCGTATGATGACGTGCCGTCCGCTGCAATTCGACGGACAATCCGGTCTCAACGGCCTTCATAACGGCTTGGTTGAGCCGATGAAGGTCGTTTGCGAGGATTCGGATCGCGCTTTTTTGCTGCTCGTCCATCTCGGTTGTAAGTTCTTCGGTCCGTTCTTTCACGCGGGTTCTGGTCATTTTGGCCTCCTTGGGGCTCTGTATGATATGGGCGTTTCCTCAGTCACCGGCTTGGTTCACTCGGCGGCAATAGCGTGGAATTGGGCACTTTCGGTCGATTCACCCATCGCGGTGGTTGATGATTTACCGGACGAAATCGTGGTCGCGACCCTATCGAAATAGCCGGTGCCGACTTCGCGCTGGTGGCGGGTGGCTGTGTATCCGGCGGCTTCGGAGGCAAATTCCGCCTGCTGCAATTCGGAATAGGCCGCCATACCGCGATCCTTATAGCCGAGCGCCAATTCGAACATGCCGTGGTTGAGGGCATGGAAGCCGGCAAGCGTCACGAATTGGAACTTATAACCCATCGCGCCTAATTCACGCTGGAACTTGGCAATCGTGGCTTCGTCCAGCTTGGCTTTCCAGTTGAAGCTTGGCGAGCAATTATAAGCCATCATCTTGCCCGGATGCTTTTTCTGTAGCGCTTCGGCGAATTTCTTCGCATCCGCCAAATCGGGATGAGACGTTTCCCACCAGATCAAATCGGCGATCTCGGCAAAGGCCAGCCCGCGCGAAATACAATGGTCGAGGCCCGTGCCCTCCTTCAGCCGATAGAACCCTTCCGGCGTGCGGCTGTTTTCCTCGATAAACGGACGATCCCGCTCGTCCACATCGGATGTAATCAACCGGGCCGATTCGGCATCGGTACGCGCTACCGTAATCGTGGGAACGCCCATCACATCGGCGGCGAGACGCGCCGCCACAAGGTTGCGCTCATGGGCCGCCGTGGGGATCAAAACCTTGCCGCCGAGATGACCGCACTTCTTTTCCGAAGCCAGCTAATCCTCAAAATGCACACCAGCGGCACCCGCCTCGATATAGGCCTTCATGATCTCGTAGGAGTTCAGCGGGCCGCCAAAGCCAGCCTCGGCATCGGCCACAATCGGCACGAACCAATCCCGCTTGGCGCCCCCTTCCGAATGCTCGATCTCATCGGCGCGCTTCAAGGTGCGGTTGATGCGGCGGCAGAGTTCAGGCCCTGCATTCGCAGGATAAAGCGACTGATCCGGATACATCGCGCCCGCCGTGTTGGCGTCAGCCGCCACCTGCCAACCGGACAGATAGATGGCCTTCAAGCCAGCGCGCGCCATTTGCATCGCCTGATTGCCGGTCACAGCACCGAGCGCATTGATATAGTCCTCGCTCTTCAACAATTCCCAGAGCTTGTTGGCCCCGCGCTCGGCAAGGGTTTGCGCGATCGGGAAGGAACCGCGCAGACGAACGACTTCTTCCGGCGAATAGGGACGGTTGATACCGTCGAAGCGGCCCTTTGGCGCATTCGGCACGAGGTCGTTAAACTGTGTCTTTGTCATCGCGGTCTCCAATTTTCTTGTCATATTTGACAGGTCTTTACAAAGGCGGCTCAAAGAACACATCGAAAGGCAATGTCTCATTCAGCCTTGAAAACACATTAAATCATGAATGGTGCACTGCACCAGACGGACAATTGACGCCAAAGGTCAGGCCGTTTATTATTTACAATTGTAAATCTGTTATATTGTAAATTTTTGTATCACTTAATCCTTTGAGGTTCGCATGACAGAAGCTGGACGCAAAATTTTAGCGGGCGCGCGGGTGCGCAGGCTTCGTCGTGAATTGGGCCTCTCTCAATCCGGCATGGCCGGCGAGCTTGGCATTTCGGCAAGCTATCTCAACCTCATGGAGCGCAACCAGCGCCCCGTGACGGCCCAAGTGCTGATTCGCATGGCGGAAGCTTTCAATGTCGACCCACGCTCTTTTGCACGCGAAGAAGAGGCGCGTCTTCAAGGCGAACTCGATGAGGTGTTCACGGACCCCCTGTTTCGTAGCCAACCGGTCGCCAAAGACGAGTTGCGTGAATTAACCAGCCTTGCGCCTTCAATCGCCGAAGCGGTTCAACGGCTTTATGCCGCCTATCGTGATTTAAAAGAAGGTGGCGCAGGCCTACAGGAACCGCTTGATGGCGACCGTGGCGAGGGGCCGTCGGCCAATAATCCGGTTGATCGCGTGCGGGATCTTATTCAATCGGCGGCCAATCATTTTCCTGAATTGGAAACACGGGCTGAAGCCCTAGCGGAAGAGCTATCCAAATCGGGCAGCGATCTATTATCGGCGCTGACCGCGCGGTTGAAAGACACGCACGGCATTCGCGTTCAAATCCTACCTGTCGATGTCATGCCCGCATCGCTCAGGCGTTTTGATCACCATCGACGCCGGCTGATGATTTCAGAATTGGTCGATGCGTCGGGCCGCAGTTTTCAAGCAGCCTTCCAACTCGCCTTGATTGAATGGCGCGACACCATCGATGCCATCGCCAATCGTTTAGAACCTGAAACGGGGCCAGCGAAATCGCTCTTAAGAGTAAGCCTCGCCAATTATGCGGCTGCCGCTGTGATGATGCCCTATCAGCGTTTTCTCGATGCCGCTGAAGCGTTAAATTACGATATCGATGTCTTAGGCGCACGCTTTCAAGCAAGCTTCGAGCAAGTAGCCCATCGGCTCACCACGCTTAACCGACAAAACGCGCGTGGTGTGCCTTTCTTTCTCATTCGCATCGATACGGCAGGCAATGTCTCGAAGCGCTTTGCGGCAGGCAATTTTCCGTTTTCGCGGTTCGGCGGCACATGCCCGCTCTGGAACCTGCACGAAACCTTCTCAAGTCCCGGCGCATTCATGACCGAAATTGTCGAACTCCCCGATGGTGGAAAATGGTTTTCGGTCGCGCGAACCGTGCGCCGCGCCGCATCGGCCTATGGCGGTGCGGAAGGACAATTTGCCATCGGTTTAGGGTGTGAAATAAAATATGCAAATCGCATAATTTATGCCCGCAAATTCGATTTAAAAAATGGACCCGCGACACCCATCGGCGTCAATTGCAGACTGTGCGAGAGGGACAATTGTGCCCAACGCGCAGCGCCACCGATGACGCGAAAGTTACGCGTTGATGAGAGTGTGAGAGGGATATCGCCATTTAATTTCGATGGGTAATCAACAATCAGCAACGTTAACGGCTAACCCACCTTGCGCCGTTTCTTTATATTTCACGAGCATATCGATACCCGTCTGGCGCATGGTTTCAATCACTTCATCGAGCGATACGCGATGCGTACCATCGCCGCGCAGGGATAAGGACGCCGCCACAATCGCCTTGTTCGCCCCAAAGGCGTTGCGCTCAATGCATGGAATTTGTACGAGGCCGCCAATCGGATCACACGTCATGCCGAGATGATGCTCAAGCGCAATCTCGGCTGCGTTCTCAACCTGCTCCGGCGTGCCGCCGAGCAACGCACACAGCCCGCCTGCGGCCATCGCGGATGCGGAGCCTACTTCTCCCTGACAGCCAACTTCGGCACCCGAGATGGATGCGTTCTGTTTGATCAGCGAGCCAACGGCCGCAGCCGTCAGCAAATAATCACGGCTGGCTTCCAACGAATATTCGGGACAAAAATCTTTCGCATAGCGCAACACCGCCGGAATAATGCCTGCGGCCCCATTGGTAGGTGCCGTTACAACGCGGCCACCCGCGGCATTCTCTTCATTCACCGCGATGGCATAAAGGCTCACCCAATCCATAATTTCATGGGCTGGACGGCGATTAGCGCTCTTGCCCGCTTCAAGCTGCGCATGGATCGATTTGGCGCGCCGCTTCACTTTTAAGCCACCCGGCAAAATACCTTCTTGCCGACAGCCGCGATCGATACACGCAAACATCACCTCGCGGATTTTATCGAGCGTCGCATCAATCTCGGTATCACTTTTCGTTGCGCGCTCATTGTCACGCTGCAACTGAGCAAAACTTTTTCCCGTGCGGTTGCAAAGCGCCAACAGCTCCACCGCATTGGTGAATTTATACGGCAAATCAGGCCCGCCTGCACCGCCAGCGGCTTCCTCCTCATCGGTCACAACAAAGCCACCGCCGATGGAGTAATAGGCCTTTTCCGTGAGTAGCCCACCTTCGGCGCTAAACGCCTGAAACCGCATGGCGTTGGAATGCCGCTTCATCAGCTCTTTTTTATTGGGGATCAAATCGTCGTCGAGCGTAAACGGTATCGCGCGAACCCCACCAAGTTCAAGCGAACCATTCCGTGTGATCGCGGTGATCATGTCTTCAACCAAATCGGGATCAACTTCGGCAGGCAAAAAGCCCGAAAGGCCCAAGAGAATCGCCGTCTCGGTGCCATGTCCCTTCGCCGTCCAAGCCAAGGATCCAAACAGCTCGGTCTTGATGCGACCAACGCGCCCAAGTCCAACTGTTTCATTCAGCAGAGCAACAAACCGATGGGCAGCAACCATAGGACCAACGGTATGCGAGCTCGAAGGCCCGATCCCGATTTTGAAAAGGTCAAAGACGCTGATCATCCACGCCGCCTACGCCGTCCGCCTTCGCCTTCGGCAGGCTCAGTATGCACTTTTGGTGGCGGTAATGTCACCACTTTTGCCAAATTGCTAAAGACGTCGACTTTGTTTGGAATAGCCATCGCACTCACGAAATGCGCTTGGAATTTAGGCTCCATCGCCGTTTCGATCTTTTCGATCTTGCCGACAACATTCTCGATTTCACCGCGTGCCGTTTCGTTCAACAACGCAATGCGCGCGCCCGTTCCTGCCGCATTACCAGCCGAGCCCACTTTACTTAAATCGCAATCCGGAATGAGGCCAAGCACCATCGCATATTTGACATCGATATGACTGCCAAAGGCTCCGGCCAGCGTGATGCGATCGACATGATCAACACCATAATGATCGAGCAATAATTTCACGCCCGCATAAAGCGCAGCCTTGCCGAGTTGGATAGCCCGCACATCGGCCTGCGTGATCGTAATCCGCGGCTCACCATCGTTTAACACATAGGTAAAGGTACGGCCTTCATTGACGATGCGTGGCGTGCGCGCCTGCAAATCGCCATCAATCACGCCGTCTTGCGTAATAACGCCTGCAAGATACATCTCCGCAATGGCTTCAATAATACCAGAACCGCAAATGCCATTAACGCCTGTCTTTGCCGCCTCTTCCCAGAAGCCTTCTTCATTGGACCAAAGATCAGAACCAATGATTTTGAATTTGGGCTCTAACGTTTCGTGATCAATCCGCACGCGCTCAATCGCACCAGGTGCCGCGCGTTGGCCGGAAGAAAGCTGTGCGCCTTCAAATGCTGGGCCTGTTGGCGATGAGCACGCCAACAAACGCTTTTTATTACCAAGGACGATTTCCGCATTGGTGCCGACATCAACGACCAGCGTGACATCATCATTCAAATGTGGCGCCTCGGACAACACCACGCCAGCCGTATCCGCACCCACATGTCCGGCAATACAAGGCAGCAGATAAACAAACGCACCGGGCGCAATCGACAGGCCCACTTCCCGCGCTTTCACGTCTTGGCCCTTATCGAGCGTCAACGCAAAAGGCGCGCCGCCAAGCTCGGTTGGATCAAGGCCTAGAAACAGATGATGCATGATCGGATTACCGACCACCGTCATCTCGACAATTCCCTCGCGCGTAATGCCCGCTTCTTTCACAACTTCGCCAACAAGATCATTCAACGCCGCGCGTACGGCATCGGTCATCTCAACTTCGCCGCCCGGATTCATCATCACATAGGAAACGCGGCTCATCAGATCTTCGCCAAAGCGAATTTGCGGGTTCATCAAACCGGCAGACGCCAAGGTCTCGCCATTATAAAGATCGGAAAGATGCGCGGCGATGGTGGTGGAACCTACGTCAACCGCAACGCCATAGGCCGTCTCAATCAGGCCCGGATAAATTGCTACAATATCATGGCCTTTGCGAACGGCGACGGTGACTTTCCATTCGCCCTTGCGAAGCGTCTTTTGCAAGCCACGCAACACCGCCAAATCGGGCATTGAGGCTTCGATGTTCCATTGGCTCTTGAGGGCTTCAATGAGACGCGTGTAATCCGACGAAGGACTATCAATATCGGGCTCAGCCACTTCGACGAAATAAAGCCGCACAACCGGCTCAAGCGTAATGGCCCGCGTCTCGGCCTTTTTACGAACCACCTGACGATGCACTTGGCTCTCAGGCGGCACGTCAATGACCACATCACCGCAAAGCTTTGCCTGACAGCCTAACCGCCGATGCTCACCCAATGCGCCCCGCTTGGAGGTGTACCGCTCTTCAACGGAATTCCATTCGGTGAGATGATCAGCGATCGATTGAATGCCATGTTTGGCAAAATCACCTTCCGCCACCAGCACTTGGCAACGGCCGCAAATCCCGCGACCGCCACAGACACTGTCAACGTCAACGCCAAGCGAACGTGCCGCTTCCAGCACGCTGGTGCCGTCAGCAAAATCGCCGCGCTTACCCGAAGGTGTGAAGACGATACGGTGGTGCTCGGTCACGGATGATCCTATTCGCGGTTACGGCGGCGTCCTTCGCGACCACGACGGTCAGCGGCACCACCTTCTTGGCCTTCTGGCACAGGTTCACGGTATTTGCGAATCCAAGACGCACAGTTCGGATCATGACCCATCATCACATCCGCACCCAAGATCGCCTGAATGTCTTCGGCATGGAGCGGGTTCATAATGGCGGAAGTCATGCCGGCGCCAATAGCCATCGGCATGAAGGCAGCAGCCAAACCACGGCGGTTGGGCAAGCCGAACGAGAAGTTCGATGCGCCGCAGGTGGTGTTTACTTTCAACTCTTCGCGCAAGCGACGAAGCAGATGCATCAGCTTTGCACCCGCATCGTTTAACGCGCCAACGGGCATCACGAGCGGATCAACCACAACATCAGAACGCGGAATGCCATAATCGGCCGCACGTTCAACAATCTTTTTCGCAATTTTGTAGCGCTCGTCTGGATCTTCCGAAATGCCCGTTTCGTCGTTTGAAATCGCAACAACGGCCGCGCCATATTTTTTAACGAGCGGCAAAACCGTCTCAAGACGATCCTCTTCACCCGTAACCGAATTAACCAAGGCCTTGCCTTTGTAAACAGAAAGGCCAGCTTCAAGCGCTGCGACAATCGAGCTGTCGATCGATAGCGGAACATCCACCACTTCCTGCACACGCCGAATAGCTTCCGCCAGAATGGCAGGCTCATCCGCCAGAGGAATACCGGCATTCACGTCGAGCATTTGCGCGCCCGCTTCAACCTGCGCCAACGCATCGGCAATCACGCGGGTATAATCGCCCGCCGCCATTTCAGCGGCCAGCAATTTGCGGCCCGTTGGATTGATGCGTTCGCCAATCATGACGAAGCGGCGCTCGAAGCCGATAATGACTTCCTTTTTATGCGAACTAAGAACCGTATCGGTCATGGCGTTTTCCCTAGAAAGGCTGAATTTCGAATATGACTAGTCTCATAGCGTCAGGCGGGCGTAACCACTTGTCCCATTGCGACAGAGGAAGGCGGCATCTCGCTATCGGCCAAGGTTGCAAACGCCCGACGGAAGGGCTGGCGCCCCTTGAGAATGCCCGACTCTTTCACGATGTGCCCAACGCTTTCTTCCTGCCGATAGGCCATAATATGCACGCCAGCGACGCCTGCAATCTCATGAATCTCCTGAATGAGATCGATGCAAAGCTTAATGCCCTCGGTCTTTTGGTTTTCAGCGCCTTCGAGGCGCTTGATAACCGAGTCAGGAATATGCACACCCGCGACATTCGAACGCATCCATTTCGCCGTCTTAGCCGATGGCAGCGGACCAACGCCAACCAAAATATAGGCCTGCTTATCCAAGCCCATATCGCGCACTTTTTGCATGAAGGATTTTAAGAGCGGAATATCATAGCAATATTGCGTCTGAAAATATTGCGCACCGGCGGCAATCTTTTTGGCCAACCGCAAGGGACGCCAATCATAAGGCGGTGCAAACGGATTTTCAGCCGCCCCTAAAAACAAACGCGGTGGATCGGTAATCTTGCGGCCTGATAAAAACGCGCGGTCGTCCCGCATCTTTTTCATCGTTGCAAGCAGCGAAGTCGAGTCGAGATCAAACACGGGTTTGGCTTCCGGATGATCGCCACCTTGCACGCCATCGCCCGTGAGCGCTAGCACATTGCACACACCGAGTGCCGCCGCGCCCAACACATTGCCTTGAATGGCGATACGGTTGTAATCGCGGCAGGAAATTTGAAGAATGGGCGAATATCCGACACGTGTGAGAAGCGCACAAATCGCAACACTCGACATATGACAATTGGCGCCCGAACCATCGGTCGCATTAATGCCATCAACCCAGCCATCAAAATGCGCGACACGCTCATAAACATCGTCCGGATTGGCACTGTCTGGCGGGTTGAGTTCAGCCGTGATGGCAAATTCGCCGCGGCGCAAGACACGCTCTAACCGGCCGCGCGACGAATGCTCCGGCAATTCTGGCAAGGGCGCTGCAGGCGTTGGGCCAAGATCGTGCGGGTGTACAGCAGACATATCCATCATCTTATCCTCACTCATGCGCGCCGCGCGATACCGCTAACCAAGAAGACCGGCCTTTAAGCCGGTGATCCACGGGTGGCTGCACATTCATGATTTTATTTCCATGCTCCATTGGCTTGCTGCCTTCCCATGCCTTCACCCACACGCAAGGCATTTCGGCATAGACTTCGCAATTGCCATTCGCGCGCACGCCGCCGCATGGACCATTACGGAGATTTTTAGGGCAATTCATCGGGCACGACATACCGGACGAAGAGAGGATACATTGACCACACATGCGGCAATCAAACAGCGCACCTTTGATGGTCGCTTCAACCGCTGCAACGGGTTTTTCTAAACGGTCATATCCGATGGCTTTGAAAAGTGGTGCTGCAAGATGCAGCATTTTTTCAACAACGGAATAGGTAATTTCCATCCCGCGCGAATGCGTGTTGCTCCAAAAGCGCAGGGCAAATTTTTTGCCGTCGCGTGGTGCCTTTCCTGCGGGTTCAAAAGCAGCGGGTACGCGTGACATTATTTCGCCTCCTCATAGCCGCCGGCCTTGGCGAGCGCCGCTAAGCGCTCGTTAGGATAGTCAGCCTCAATCTTATCGGCCCAAGCTTGCGCCTCGGCTTCCAAATCATCACCAACGGGAATGGGATCAGCACGGCGCCAATCGGCCAAATAGCTATCCGTGTCGCGCGCGCCAGCTTTCATCGCGGCCGCATCAATGGATGTCACAAAGCGCTCGGGCAATTCGCGCTTTGCCGCCGTGCGTCCCTGTTTAACAATCACTTGCGCCGGAATATCGCGCCAATAAACGATCGTGAGATTAGCCATAATGTTTCAGTTCCTCGCCAATAAATCAGGAGCGGTATGCGTGCGACCTTGCCCCGTTACAAAGGTTTCGAGACCGCCAACACCCGTAACCCGCATTTCAAAGTTTAAGCCAATTCGTTCAGCAGCCTTTCGCGCCTTCTTTTCCAAAGTCGCGTCGGGGAATTGGGCGAGATAAACCACTCTTTTGTAGTTTCCGAAGTAAACGCCCATCAATTGAGCATGGCGATCAATGCCAAGACCTTGAATGATCAACCGATCAAAATGCCTGACGAGATAGTCGGTCAAAAAAAACGTCCCGATTTCCTCTTTCATCAACGCATCAAATTCACCGGGCTTCGCATAAAACGCGTAGCAATGATCGCCTTCGATCCGCTCAACGCCTTCTTCTTTTAAGACCGCGTCCAACATTCCGCCCGTTCCGCAATCCCCGTAAAGACACAGAATGTGGTCATATTTGCCGCGCGCTTTGCGGATTTTTCCGCGCACACCTTCGGGAATTTTTTCGGGGCTGTTATGCCAGATCGCCGGCAGGCAGGTGATGTCGAGATGCTCAAGCTGATTTAACCGCTTGGCATCGATCAATTCTCGCGCAAGTGCGCCGCAGGCAATCACAAGCGTCTTGGGAGGAAGCGGTACGGCATGGGCCATGAGGCATCCTCCCTTGGTTATAGAATGATCGACGAAACGGTTTCCCGATTAAGCGCGGATCGTGCGTTGCGACAGCAACGACTTCGCCGTTTCAACGGCAACCGCGGCATCACGGCAATAGGCATCTGCGCCAATGGCTTCTGCGAAAGCTTCATTGAGAGGTGCACCGCCAACGAGAACGAGGTAGTCGTTGCGCATGCCCTTTTCCTTAAGCGTGTCGATCACAACTTTCATATAAGGCATGGTCGTCGTCAAAAGCGCCGACATGCCCAGAATGTCTGGCTTATGTTCTTCAATGGCTTCAAGATATTTTTCGACCGGATTGTTGATCCCGAGATCAATCACTTCGAAACCTGCGCCTTCCATCATCATGCAGACAAGGTTTTTGCCGATGTCATGAATGTCACCCTTCACGGTGCCAATGACCATCTTGCCAACTTTCGGCGCGCCGGTCTCGGCAAGAAGGGGACGCAAAAGCTGCATTCCGGCCTTCATCGCGTTCGCCGACATCAACACTTCCGGCACAAACAAAATGCCGTCGCGGAAATCGACACCGACGATGCGCATGCCTTCGACGAGCGCCTTCGTCAGAATATCGTAGGGTGTCCATTTGCGACCCAGCAAAATATGGACGCTCTCGACGATTTCTTCGCCAAGACCATCATAGAGGTCATCATGCATCTGCTCGACGAGTTCGTCGTCGGAAAGCGTGTTCAGATCAAGATCGCCGTCGGACATGCGTTGCCACCCTTCAAAATTCGGTCCATTTAAACCGCTTTACCGGATTAGAACCCTTCCGTCGAGGTTTCTGTCGGATTTGGGACGTAGGATGCCCCATTTCCGACAGGTCGACTGGAGCTCTTACGCCCGGAGCTTCTCATTTTCCGGATCAAACGGCGATTCTGGAATAACCGTCGCCCGGTACGTTTTGCCGAGGATTACCACCTGAAGCTCGGTTCCGATCGCAGAAAATTCAGGTGCCACCATGCCTAGCGCCAAGGATTTGCCAGTTCGCCAGCCAAATCCCCCCGAAGTGCAACGGCCAACTACCTTGTCGCCCTGATAAATCGGCTCCGAGCCACGGGCATCGCAATCGTCAACATGATGGATTTCCATGGTGACGAAATTGTTCTTGAAGCCCTTTTGCTGCCAGGCCACCAGCGCGTCACGTCCGATAAAGTCGCCCTTGTTCGGGTGGACAAAACGCTGCAGTCCCGATTCGAACGCTGCATATTCAATCGACATTTCACGGCCGACCAGGCGATAGGATTTTTCAAGCGCCATCGACATCATCGCCCGGATACCAAAGGGACGAATGCCGAACTTAGCGCCCGCCTTCATCAGCAAATCGAAAATGTAGTTTTGCATTTCAATCGGATGGTGGAACTCATAGCCGAGCTCGCCCACGAAATTGACGCGCAGAACATCGCATTGCGCCGCACCGACCGAGATCCGCTGGCCCGAAAGCCAAGGGAAGGCCTCATTCGACAAATCCGCATCCGTTAAGGTCTGAAGCACTTCGCGTGATTTTGGACCCGCCAACACCAGCACGCCATAGGCCGTGGTGATCGGCGTAAACTTCACGCTGCCATCGCTCGGCAATAGCTTTTTCAACGTATCGTGATCGTGCCGCTCCAATGCGCCCGCCGAGACGAGATAAAACACATCCGGCGCGCTTTCATACACCGTAAATTCTGCACGAACGCCGCCATTCTTGGACAGAAGATGCGTCAGCGCTACGCGGCCCTGCTTCTTTGGAATGCGATTGGCGAGAATGGAATCAAGCCATGCGCGAGCGCCCGGACCAGAGACGATACATTTCGCAAAGGCCGACATGTCCTGCAAACCGACACCATTCGTAACGGCTTTGCACTCTTCTCCAACAAACGGGAAATAGTTGGAACGACGGAAGCTCCATTTTTCCTTGATCTTGCCATCCTCCGCCGGAGGAGCGTGATTTTCATTGGTAAGAACATCGTCAACATTGAGCTCGGCCGCCGAGACTTCATAGCCCGCCGGCGCGAACCAATTGGGCCGCTCCCAGCCATAAACCGATCCAAACACCGCGCCGAGTGCCTTCATCCGGTCATAGCAAGGCGCCGTCTTTAATGGACGTGCTGCAACGCGCTCTTCATCCGGGAAATGCGGCGTGAACACATTAGCATAGGCTTCTTCATTCTTTTGGCGAAGATAGCCGCGACCCGCATAAGGGCCGAAACGACGCGGATCGACGCCCATCATATCAACAGTTGATTCGCCATCAACGATCCATTCCGCAAGCTGCCAACCAGCACCACCCGCCGCCGTCACACCAAAGCTGTGGCCTTCATTAAGCCAAACATTCGGCAAGTCCCATGCGGGGCCAACAATCGGATTACCATCCGGCGTATAAGCGATAGCGCCATTATAAACTTTCTTAACGCCCACTTCGCCGAAAGCAGGAACGCGTGCAATCGCTGCTTCAATATGCGGCGCAAGACGGTCCAAATCTTCCTGAAACAATTCATATTCCGAATCTTTGGCAGGACCATCGACATAGCAAACCGGCGCGCCCTTCTCATAAGGCCCGAGAATAAAGCCGCCCGCTTCCTCGCGCAGATACCAGGATGAATCGGCCTCGCGCAGCACGCCCATTTCTGGAAGTCCCTTCGCATGGCGTTCTTGCACCAAAGGATGCGGCTCGGTGACAATATATTGATGCTCGACAGGGATCACCGGAATATCGAGACCCAGCATCTTGCCCGTCTGGCGCGCAAAATTGCCTGAAGCTGAAACAATATGCTCGCAGGTGATATCGCCCTGATCGGTTTTCACCAGCCATTCGCCCGAGCGTGTCCGCTCAATACCAATCACCGTCGTGTTGCGGTAAATTTCTGCGCCACGGTTACGCGCGCCTTTGGCGAAGGCCTGGGTGAGATCGGCGGGTTGAATATACCCGTCATCCGGATGCTGAATGGCACCGAGCAAACCGTCCGTTTCACAGAGCGGCCAAATCTCCTTGACCTGAGCGGGCGTTAAGCGATTGACCTTGACGCCAATCGTTTCAGCCACACCGGCATAATACATAAACTCGTCCCACCGCGTTTGCGTGCGGGCAAGACGAATATTCGAAACCTTCTTAAAACCAACCGATTGCCCGGTCTCAGCCTCAAGGCTGCCATAGAGATTGACCGAATATTTGTGCAACTGGCCAACCGAATAGCTCATATTAAACAAAGGCAAGAGGCCTGCCGCGTGCCAGGTCGAGCCCGAGGTCAGCTCTTTGCGCTCAATCAGGGCCACATCGGTCCAGCCCTTCTTGGCCAGATGATACAGCGTTCCGACGCCGACTACGCCTCCGCCAATAACGACGACCCGTGCGGTTGATTTCATGGCGTGAGCTCCTGATCGAAAAATAATGTGACTGGGCCGAAAAGCCCTCTTTATCCTATCCCCACCGTCCTAGATCATGCGGCATCCTGCTACCGACATTTCGACGCCGGATGTTCCGCCCGCGTCACCTCGGCAACCGGATGGCAAAAATCGGATTGGCTCATGTCTCAAATGAACTTGCCTCATGGGACATGACGGTCTCCGGCAAGAAGTGACGCGAATAAAGCAGTCACGCACGAATTGGACGCTTAAAAACGGCAATAGGCTCGCGACGGCGTGAGCATGTTCGGTTGGGAGAATGGCGATGAACGATACGACCCCAGAAGTGCACCATGAACGTCGTGGCCGCGAAGCGCGCCGCTCGGCCCGTGCGACCCGCGGTGGCGCCTCCATTCCGTATATTACCCGCAACAGCCCCATCGTCGAGTTTCTCTCCGAAGAGGCGATGCAGATCATCGAACATAATGCCGAAACGCTTCTCGAAGAGATCGGCATTGAGTTCCGCGACTACCCTAACGCATTGAAATTGCTGAAAGATGCGGGCTGCGACATTCAAGGCGAACGTGTCCGCTTTCCGCGCGGTTTGGCCAAAAAGCTGATATCCACGGTTCCGTCAGAATATACCCAGCATGCCCGCAATTCGGCCCGTAACGTCCAGATTGGTGGCAAAAATACCGTTTTTGCCCCGGTTTACGGCTCGCCTTTCGTGCATGATCTCGATAAAGGCCGTCGCTACGGCACGATCGAGGATTTCCAGAATTTCGTGAAACTCGCTTATATGAGCCCGAATATGCATCATTCGGGCGGAACGGTGTGCGAACCAGTCGATTTGCCTGTCAATAAGCGGCATTTGGAGATGGTTTACGCGCATATGCGCCATTCCGACAAAGCCTATATGGGCTCGGTAACCCATCCCGACCGCGCGCAGGATACGGTTAACATGTCGAAAATCCTCTTCGGTGAGGATTTCTTGCAAAACAACACGGTCTGCACATCGCTGATCAATGCGAATTCGCCGATGGTGTGGGACAATACGATGCTCGGCGCGGCGGAAGTCTATGCCCGCAACAACCAAGCCTGCATCATCACGCCGTTTATTTTGTCAGGCGCCATGAGCCCGGTGACGATTGCCGGCACGCTAACGCAGGTTTTGGCCGAAGTATGGGCAGGCACCTCGTTTGTGCAGCTGGTTCGCCCCGGTGCTCCGGTGATTTTCGGCACCTTCGTCTCGACGCTCTCGATGCAGTCGGGCGCGCCAACCTTCGGCACGCCGGAAGGCTCGCTTGCCATTTTCGGCGCAGCCCAGCTCGCCCGCCGCATGAAAATGCCGTTCCGCACGGGTGGTTCGCTCTGCGCCTCCAAGCTTCCGGACGCACAAGCGGCCTATGAGAGCGCCAATACCCTGATGCCAACTTTGCTGGCAGGCACCAATTTCGTGCTCCATTCAGCGGGCTGGATGGAAGGCGGTTTGGCCTCGTCCTATGAGAAGCTGATCATGGATATGGACCAGCTCGGCGCCATGCATGTCCTCGCCAAGGGCATTGATATGAGCGAGAACGGCCAAGCCATGGACGCCTTCCGCGAAGTGCCTCCCGGCGGTCATTTCTTAGGCTCCGCGCACACGCAAGCCAATTTCGAGAACGCGTTCTACCGTTCCCCAGTCGCTGACAACAATTCGTTCGAGCAATGGGATGCCGAAGGCCGCAAGGATCACTCCCAGCGCGCCAACGCGATCTGGAAGCGGATGCTCTCCGAATATGAGGCTCCCGCGATTGATCCGGGCGTGGATGAGGCCCTTCGCGACTATATTGAGCGCAAGAAAGCCTCCATGCCGGATGCGGCCTATTGAGGAAATAGGCTGTTAGCGGCGTAACTCTCGCAATTGACGTTTGCTTCAGTTGTCACCTAAAGTCTTTCACCGAGAACGCTGAATCGTCTCGACGATTCCGGCTTTTGCCGGTTCTGACGGGTCAGCAATGAGGTGAAGCGAGGATATGGCGAAGGCGGTTTCTCCAGCCATTACGCAGGCTTTGGGCCAACTCAGGAATGCGGTTACCGCGCTTGAGGCCGTTGTGTCGCGCCGCGCTCAGGACGACCGTTCCATCGAAACGCTCAAGCGCGAACTCGCCGTAATGCAGGATGATCGCGCCCAAATTGCTCTTGATCTTGACGGCGCATTGGCCAAAGCCGCGCGTTTGGATGCCATCACCGGTGAATTAGGCCGCCGCGTTGACCGTGCCACCACGCTCGTCCGTGAAGTCATGGGCGATCTTGGGCAGCGGGAATAGGGGGCGGCATGGGTCAGGTAACCGTCACCGTCGCCGATAAAATTTACCGCATTGCGTGCAATGACGGGCAAGAAGCGCATTTGATCCGGTTAGCTGCCGAGCTCGACAGCAAGATCAATGAAATGCGTGCTGCCTTTGGCGAGATTGGTGACAGCCGCCTCGTCGTCATGGCCGCCATCACTTTCATGGACGAGCGCGAAGAAATTAAGAACAGGGTAGCCGCCCTCACCGCTGACCTGGCAAGCCTTAAAGACGATCGGATGATGATCGAACAGGCAACCAGCAAAACCGAAGCCGAGATTGCTTCCGCGATTGCCAGCGCCGCCACCCGCATTGAAGAAATTGCGACGCGGCTTGGCGGAACGGGCGATTAACCGAACACGTCACATCCCCTTGGCGCGATCCCGCAACACAAATTTCTGTATCTTACCCGTCGATGTTTTAGGCAAATCTTCAAACACGATGGTGCGTGGAATCTTGTAGCCCGCCAGATGTTCGCGGCACCAGGCGATCAATTCTTCCGAGCTGGCCGTTTTGCCCGGCTTTAACTCGACAAAGGCGCACGGCGTTTCGCCCCATTTATCATCAGGACGCGCGACCACCGCCGCCGCTTGGACGGATGGATGCTTGAACAACGCATCTTCCACTTCAATCGACGAAATATTCTCGCCACCCGAAATGATGATGTCTTTTGAGCGGTCTTTCAGTTGAATATAACCGTCGGGATGGCGCACTCCTAAATCGCCTGAATGGAACCAGCCACCGGCAAACGCGTCATCGGTTGCTTTTTTGTTTTTAAGATAGCCCTTCATCACCACGTTTCCGGCAAACATGGCCTCGCCCATCGTTTCACCATCTTTTGGCACAGGCTTCATCGTTTCAGGATCGATGATATCGAGAGCTTCCAGCGCCGTATACCGCACGCCTTGGCGGGATTTTTTAGCCGCTTGTGCCACTGGCTCCAAAGCGTCCCAATCCGCTTGCCAATCATTGACAACCGCCGGACCATAAGTCTCCGTCAGCCCATAAAGATGCGTCACATTAAAGCCTGCAACTTTCATCGCGCCCAATACGGCAGCGGGTGGCGGTGCGGCGGCTGTGAAAAACTCAACCACATGCGGCAATGGCTTTTTCTCATCATCGGGTGCGTTGAGAAGCGTCGACATCACAATCGGCGCACCGCACAAATGCGTCACCTTATGCTCGGCAATCGCTTCATACATCAGCTTGGCGCGCACTTGCCGCAAGCAGACATGCGTTCCGGCCGCAACCGAGATCGACCACGGAAAGCACCACCCGTTGCAATGGAACATCGGCAAGGTCCAAAGATAAACCGGATGCTTGGCCATATTACACGTCAGCACATTGCCTTGCGCCAACAAATAAGCACCGCGATGGTGGTAAACGACACCTTTCGGATTGCCCGTTGTGCCCGACGTATAATTCAGCGAAATGGCATCCCATTCATCATCCGGCGCTGCACGTGCATAATCCTCGCTACCCTCCCGCAAAAATTCTTCGTATTCCATCGAGCCGAGACGCTCGCCGGGACCGGTAAATTCGGGATCATCATAGTCGATCACAAGCGGCTTGGCTTGGCATTGCGCCAAGGCTTCTTTCATCACCTTGGAAAACTCGCGGTCAACGATTACAATCTTAGCTTCACCATGATCAAGCGAAAACGCAAGAATGGCCGCATCAAGGCGCGTGTTGAGCGTATTGAGCACCGCCCCCGTCATTGGCACCCCATAATGGCATTCGAGCATGGCGGGCGTATTGGCCAACAATACGGCAACCGTATCCCCGCGCCCGATACCGCGCTTGACCAGGGCCGAAGCCAATCGTTTTGAACGGGCATGAAATTCACGATAGGTGCGACGAAGCGCGCCATGAATAATGGCAATATGATCCGGAAAAACATCCGCCGTGCGCTCTAAAAACGCCGTCGGGGTTAAAGGCCGATAATTGGCTGGGTTTTTATCCAGATCACGATCATAAATCGACGAAACCATCGTTCTTTCTCCCCTACTTTCCCTAGTCGTAGCGGGCTATCGGGTGACTTTCAATTCTTTTGAAAGTCCGTCTTTGGGAGAATAGCCTTTGGTCGCTTAGATATCCTTCAGCAACCGAAGCGTATCATAAATCGCCGCATGGATATTGCGAGAGGCAACCGCATCGCCAATCCGGAACAGCGCAAATGCCCCGTCGGGGTTGCGCGTCACCGTTTGCGGGCGCCCAGCTTCAAGTGCTCGATGGTCAACGTCACCCCCATTGCGCGAGAACGGCTACAACGCTAAATAAAGCTCGTCCATCCGCATGGGGTATTAAAACGGAACGAGATACCCTAACGATCGCATTCCACCAATGAATAATGCCCATAATTTCACGGCGAAGCTTAATCCCAGCCGTTAATAAAACCTGCCCGCGCGCTTTTATCGGACGCCTCCAACACGGTGGCTGTGTGGCCACGAGTTGATGCCACCCGTGCAGCTTCCAACCCTGCCGGAACCGCACCGATGACGACGATATACTTCGGCACGCCCTCGCCCTTCGATACCGCATGGGGCATCGTCGCTTCATGACCCGTTGCGGCGTTATGAATACACAACGCCTCGCCGTCGACATGAAGCGGAAGCCGACATGCCAACCTCAATACCACGCATCAGGCACAGCGGCCTTTTTAGCTTCAATCACGGCACGCAATTCTTCGTCCTTGGCTTCATCGAGCGCCGGCGGCACATAATCGGCAAGAACGCGTTTCCATTTCCGATTGGCGCGAACTTGAATGTCAAGCGAGCCTTCATCTTGCCATTGCTCGAAGGAATTATTATCGGACGTCTCAAAATCATAAAACGCCGTTTCATAATTTTTCATCGTATGCGCCGAGCCCAAGAAATGCTTACCGGGTTCCACTTCTAAAAAGGCATCATGCGCCAAAGCATTTTCGTCGGTCGGCAAACCGCCACCAATCACATGGAACGCACCGCATTGCTCGGTATCCATGATGAATTTTTCATACGACATCGACAGCGCGCCTTCTGCCCAGCCTGCCGCATGCAGAATGAAATTCGCGCCGCAAAGAAAAGCCGGCCACATCGAATTGGCACTTTCATAGGCCGCCTGCGCATCCGGAATTTTCGATGCGCAAAGATTGCCGCCACACCGCAAGGGCACACCCAAGCGACGCGCCAATTGCCCAATCGCGAAATACCCCAAAGCGGGCTCAGGCGTGCCAAAGGTCGGCGCACCCGTTTTAAGCGACATGGACGATAAGAAATTCCCCAAAATTGCGGGCGCACCAGGGCGCTCCAATTGGGTGAGCGCCACGCACACCATGGCTTCCGCAAAGCATTGCGCCAGAGCGCCCGCCGTCGTCACGGGCCCCATGGCACCGCTTAAGATAAAGGGCACACAAACAGCGGCTTGATTGGCGGCCGCATAGGTTCGGATCACGCGGCTGGCCTCGCCATCAAGCACCAGCGGTGAGTTGACGTTCACATTGCCCAAAATGACGCAATGCTGATCAACATAATCGGCACCGAAAAGCACCTGACACAACTCGATCGATTCGGCCGCACGCGGCGCCGTCGTCACCGAGCCCATAAACGCTTTGTCCGAATATTTGATGTGCGAATACACCATTTCCAAATGACGTTTATTCACCGGCAAATCGACAGGCTCGCACACCGTTCCGCCTGAATGATGCAAATAGGGTGTCGAATAGGCGAGCTTGATGAAGTTCTGAAAATCTTCAATCGTTCCATACCGACGGCCTTTGTCGATATCGGTCACGAAAGGCGAACCATAAGCGGGCGAGAACACCGTATTATTGCCCCCAATCACAACATTGCGCGCAGGGTTACGGGCATATTGGGTAAATTCGCGGGGCGTCGTCGCTTGAATGATCGAGCGCACCAATCCATGCGGAAAGATAATCCGTTGGCCTTTGACATCCGCGCCCGCTTTACGGAAAAGCTCAAGGGCTACATCGTCGCCACGGATTTCAAATCCGACTTCTTGCAAAATCCGGTCGGCTTCATTTTCAAGGGCAACAAGGCCCGCTTCGGACATCATCTCATAGGGCGGAATGTTGCGGGTAATATAGGCAGGGGCCTGAGGGCCTGATCGACCCCGCTGACGCGCATCACGCCCACCAGAACGGGTCCGCTTCGCGACCATTGCTTCTTCGAGACCCATAGCTGTTACTCCCATCTGAAACCGTCTTTTGGACGAGTTAATCCCAGATGGGAGCGTAATGCAAAGCCTCATACGACCAATTCGGGCCGATCAGCGACCTGAAACTGGGGACAGCCTGGCGGAACGCAAGTGCATAACAACAAAAGTACCAATAACGCCGGCCAAGACGAACCCTTGCAGGATCAGCGCCTCCCATGTCGGGTTAAGCCCGATGGCCTCCCACCAGGAAGGAAGAATAGCGATATCCGTATCCGGCAAGAGATGGTTTTCCTGCAGCTCCATCAAGCCGCTGCCAATGAATTTAAGCGCCATGATCAACAAAAGCGCCGATGTCCCGATAAAAAGTGGACGAAGCGGCAGGCGGATCGAAACGATCTGCATGATCACGAACAAGCCCAGCATGACCGCAAACGCTGTGGCGAGACCCGCAAAAAGCGAAACAGACCACCCCTCCGTCACCGCCAAAGTGTGAACGAAAAGAATGGATTCAGCGCCCTCGCGAAGCACCGAAAGCCCTGCCAGAAGGCTAATGGCAAGAAGCTGGTTATCGGCTTGTAAAGCCTGCTCTGCATGGCCTTTCAAATAAGCCTGCCATGCGCGGGGATCTTGGCGAACGAATAGCCAACCGCTCAAATAAATCATCAATGCCGCTGCAACGAGAAAGATACCGCCTTCAACGAGTGGATTTTGATGGCCGTCAAAAAACAATTCGACCAAAACCGCAACCGCGATGCTGGCTAAAATACCCGCTCCCGCCCCTGCATAAACAGCCCATAACTTAGTACCGGCATCAGATTTCCGGACATAGGCCACAAGGGCCGCGAGCACGAGAACAACTTCCAAGCCCTCGCGCAAAATAATCGACGCCGACTGGGCGAAAACGCCCCAGTTTGCCAAAATCAGCATATCTAATTCCTTTTCGCATCACGCCGTTCAAGGCGGCGCTGCCTATGGGATAGATAGCATCGATTATTGCATTTTAAAAGAAAAATCGTTATTTATCAGTATTTTATAGCTATTCTAAACTAGAAAAATCCTGCTTATTATTCTTAACGTTGCCGGCTTTGCCAATCGGGCGCCATAAAATAAGGCGCATTGGATGCGGGCAAAGGCTCGCGCCCTAAGATAAGGTCGGACGCCTTTTCACCGATCATGATGGCGGGCGCGTTGAGATTTCCGGTCGTGACCTGCGGCATGATGGAGGTATCAACCACTCTAAGCCCCTCAAGCCCGATCACCCGCGTTTCAGGATCAACAACGGCCATCGGATCGGCGGGATCGCCCATTTTGCAGGTACCGCAGGGGTGATAGGCGCTCTCTGCCTTTTGCCGAACAAAGGCATCGATAGCCTCGTCCGATACAATATCTTTCCCCGGCTGCAATTCCTCACCCCGATAAGCATCGAAGGCATGCTGACCGAATATTTCACGGGTCAGCCGCACACAGGCACGCATTTCAATCCGGTCATCCTCATGGCTCATATAATTAAAGAGGACTTTGGGCTTTTCGAGCGGGTTGGCCGAGGCCAACCGCACCCACCCTCGGCTTTTTGACCGCATAGGCCCGACATGCGCTTGGAACCCATGGGCCTCCGCCTTAACGCTACCATCATAGGCGACCGCAGCCGGCAAAAAGTGATATTGAATATCGGCATAAGGCACGCCCTGACGGGAGCGAATAAAGCCGCAGCTTTCGAAATGATTGGTCGCACCCAAACCATTTTTAAAAAGAAACCACTGGATCCCGATGAGCGCCTTCCCGATCGGATTCATATGCGAGAACAACGTAATCGGCTGCGTACAAGCCTGCTGGAAATAGAATTCCAAATGATCCTGCAAATTCTCGCCAACGCCCGCCAAATGATGCACCGGCTCAATACCATGCGCTTTCAATTCGTCGACCGGACCAACACCGGATAGTTTCAAAAGCTGCGGCGAATTAATCGATCCGCCAGCCAAAATAATCTCGCGCCGGGCTTGAACAATCGTCTCTTTGGTGCCTTTGAGATAACGCACCGCAACAGCCCGATTGCCTTCGAAATCGAGTTTCGTCACGTGAACGCCGGTGCGAACGACCAGATTTTTCCGATCCATCGCAGGCTTTAAATAGGCGCTCGCCGCGCTCCACCTTTTGCCTCGATGGATGGTCCGGTCCATTCGACCAAACCCCTCTTGGCGGAACCCATTGACGTCTTCGGTTGCCGCATAGCCCGCTTGGGTTGCCGCTTCCACAAAAACCGAATAAAGCGGGTTTTTCATAGGCCCATAGCTGGTGTGCAAAGGTCCCTCATTGCCACGCCACGCATCGCCGCCTTCGGCGCGCGTCTCCGCTTTACGGAAATAGGGCAACACGTTGCGATATCCCCACCCTTTGGCGCCTTGTGCCTCCCAACCTTCATAATCCATGGCATTTCCACGGATATAGACCATGCCATTGATCGAAGACCCCCCGCCGATCACCTTACCGCGGGGCAAATCCATGCGTCGGCCGTCCATATGCGGCTCCGGCTCGGTGTGATAGCCCCAATTATACTTGTCCATGCCCATGGGAATCGAAAGCGCCGTTGGCATTTGAATAAAGACCGAGCTATCGCCGCCGCCTGCCTCAAGAACCAGCACGGTATGCTTACCGTCTTCCGAGAGCCGGTTCGCCAAAACGCATCCTGCAGAGCCCGCACCGATAATCACATAATCAAAGCCATCCATGGCCATCGCAGCCTATCCCCGACGCATTAAAAACAATTGTTGGAGAAAGCCACCCCCCAACCCGAACGCCATGCCAAAACCCGACACGATTTTAGCCTTATACGTCGGCATCAACAAAGTGGGTGACAAAACGGTGGTGAGACTGTTTGATAGGTTAAGGAAAGTCCAAATTTGCCGCGGCGATTTGCTTTTCAGTCGCCACCGGCGAAGCGGGAACTACCCGCCCGTCGTAATCATTTGAAAACAGTTGGGAGAACTTTATGAAAACAATTTTCAAATCAGCCCTTTCGGTTGCCGCCCTGATCGCCCTAGGATCGGGCGTCGCCATCGCTAAAGATGCAGGTTCGTGCAAGACCGTCCGTTTCTCGGATGTTGGCTGGACCGACATTACCGCCACAACGGCTGCAACCTCCGAAGTTTTAAAAGGCTTGGGCTACACCCCAAAGACCGAAGTGCTTTCGGTTCCTGTTACCTTCACCTCGATGAAGAACAAAAAAATCGACGTTTTCCTCGGCAATTGGATGCCGACGATGGAGGCGGACCGCAAGCCTTACCTCGACAAGAAGCAAATCGAAGTGGTTGGCGTCAATCTTGAAGGTGCAAAATACACCCTCGCCGTTCCAGATTACACCTATGATGCCGGCCTCAAGACCTTCGCCGATATCGCCAAGTTCAAAGATAAGCTGCAGGGAAAACTCTATGGCATCGAGCCAGGCAATGACGGCAATCGCCTCATCCTCGACATGATCAAGGACAATAAGTTTGAGCTAAAGAGCTTCGAGCTTGTCGAGTCGAGCGAACAGGGAATGCTCGCAGAAGTTGAGCGTGCTACCAAGAAAAACGAAGATCTCGTCTTCCTAGGTTGGGAACCGCATCCGATGAACACCAAATTCAAGATGAAATATCTCGAAGGCGGCGATGATATTTTCGGACCAAACCTCGGCGGCGCCACGATCTACACCAACACCCGCGCTGGCTATTCCAAGGACTGCCCAAATGTTGGCACTCTGTTGAAGAACCTCACCTTCACGCTGACCATGGAAAATGAAATCATGGGTTCCATCTTGTTTGACAAGCAAGAAGCCGACAAGGCAGCGGTTGCATGGTTGAAGGCACACCCACAAACGCTCGATAAATGGCTTGAAGGCGTGACAACCTTGGACGGCAAGCCTGGCTTGGCAGCTGTTAAGGCTTCGTTGGGACTGTAAAACACGACCGTCATTGCGAGCGAAAGCGAAGCAAACCAGTTGATGGTCTTTAAATGGGTGCAACGTTACCGTTAAGCCCTTTTTCTGCACCATCAACTGGGTTACTTCACTTTCGTTCGCAATGACGATGCCGGTAAACCTCTAACCGCCTCATCTTCGCAAAAGGCCCCCTATGAACGAGTGGATCACCACACATAAACTACCGCTCGGAACGTGGATTGAGGCCTTTGTCTCTTCGCTGACGGATCAAGGTGCCGATTTTTTCGACGCCGTCTCGACCGTGATTGGCTCCAGCATTGATAGTGTCACCGAGCTCTTACAAGCGATCCCCGCGCTGGCCTTTATCATCGTCTTCGCCGCCGCCGTTTATTGGCTTCATCGCTCACTCGTTTTAAGCATCGGCAGCGCCCTTGCTCTTCTGCTGATCGCCAATCTCGGCTATTGGGCCGCGACAATGGAAACACTGTCTCTTGTTGTATCAGCAACGCTGGTTTCAGTCGTCATTGGTGTGCCGATTGGCATTGCTGCCGCCCATAGGCCTTGGCTGTTTACCGTGCTTCGTCCCATCCTTGATTTGATGCAGACGATCCCGACCTTCGTGTATCTTATTCCAACCTTGATTTTATTCGGCCTCGGCGTTGTGCCTGGCCTGATCTCAACCGTTATTTTTGCCATTCCGGCACCGATCCGCTTGACCCATCTCGGAATCTCAGCCGTGCCCAAACACTTGATTGAGGCGGGCGAAGCCTTTGGCGCAACCAAGTCTCAATTGCTTTGGAAAATCGAACTCCCTTCGGCGCTTCCAACGATCATGGCCGGCATCACCCAATGCATCATGCTGTCGTTATCGATGGTCGTCATCGCGGCGTTAGTGGGTGCGGGTGGCTTGGGCAAGCCCGTGGTACGTGCGCTTAATTCCGTCAATATCGGCATGGGATTTGAAGCAGGTCTCGCGATCGTCATTTTAGCGATCATTCTGGACCGCGTGTGCAAATTGCCAGAGCGTAGACAGGTCAGCAAAGCATCATGAGCCATCTTGTTTTCGACCATGTCGACATCGTCTTCGGCAGCGCTCGCAAGGAAGCCATCCAACGTTTGGATAAAGGCGAAACGCGCGACGAGATTTTAAAAGCCACCAATGCGGTCATTGGCGTTGCGGGTGCTTCGCTCACCGTCGAAGAAGGCGAGATATGCGTGTTGATGGGCCTGTCGGGCTCCGGCAAATCCACCTTGTTGCGCGCGGCCAATGGCTTAAACCCCGTATCGCGCGGTAAGGTCTTATTGCGCCACCAAGACGCGATGGTCGATATTGCCACCATTGATGCGGAAACGCTTCGTGCGGTCCGGACCAAGAGCGTTGCGATGGTATTCCAGCAATTTGCGCTGTTGCCCTGGCGCACGGTGCGCGACAATGTCGGCTTAGGCCTCGAGCTGCGTGGCACACCGAAGGCCGAGCGCGACCGTATCGTTGATGAGAAGCTGAAAATGGTTCAGCTCGATCAATGGGCCAATAAATATGGCCATGAATTATCGGGCGGCATGCAACAACGCGTAGGCCTTGCACGCGCTTTTGCGACCGATGCGTCTTTGCTTTTAATGGATGAGCCCTTCTCCGCGCTTGATCCGCTGATCCGCACCAAATTGCAGGACGAGCTACTCTCGCTGCAAAAGAATTTGAAGAAGACGATTCTCTTTGTTAGCCATGATCTCGATGAGGCGATGAAAATCGGCAACCGCATCGCGATTATGGAAGGCGGGCGGATTGTGCAATGGGGCACGCCGGAAGAGATTATCCTCAAGCCCGCCAACGCCTATGTAGCCGAATTTGTTGCCCATATGAACCCGCTCAACGTGCTCAAAGCGGGCTCGATTATGCAACCACTTGCAGCCTGCTTGCGCGAGCAAGGCCATGTATATTTCGACGATCAAAAGCATTCCACCATTTCCATCGATGAGGCTGGTTTTCCCTTCGCCGCCCAACTCAATGGCGCACCGCATCGCCTTATTCCATGCGGCACCGATGGGCTAATCCCAGATCGCGCCGCGGGTGTTGGCATTGTCTTGGCTCCCGCCGATATCAGCCTTAAAACGGCCATCGCGCTTCGCCAGCAAAGCGGTCATGCACTCGGGATTATTGATAGCGAGGGGCGGCTGATCGGCCTATGCACCGATGCGGATATTTATGGCGGCTTGCTGAGGCAGAAGCAGGGTTAATCAGCCCGGTCCCAATCCTTTGGCCTTCAACTCGGCGGCATAGTCTCGAAGGCAGGAGGGACATAGGCAATCGGCCGGGCCGCCCTCCGTCGTTAAGGGCAAACGGAACTCTTCCTGCCCGCACCAGCACGGTCCGCCCAAGGTACAGGTAAACGGCGCTCCGCAGCGTTCACACGAAACGGGGCGGTCACGGCCTTGCTTGGGTTCGATTTCCTCTTCCATGCGCCTTCCCCTTTCCAATTTTCAGCCAAAACATCCGACCCTGTCGCTTCAAGACGCAGGAAAGTCGGCGACAGCCCATCGACAGGCGCAATTAAGACCGTATCATGCGTCCAACATCTGTAAAGCAGCCGACATGTATGGAGGAAAACCCTATGAACAATGAAGTCATCATCAGCTGCGCGGTAACGGGCGCAGGCGACACGGTTGGCAAGCATCCGGCCATTCCGGTCACCCCGCGCCAGATCGCGGATGCCGCCATTGAGGCAGCCCACGCCGGCGCAGCGATTGCCCATCTCCACGTCCGCAACACAGAAACGGGCAAAGCGGGCCGCGACCTCGCCAATTACCGCGAGGCCGTCAAGCTGATCCGCGAATCAGGCGTCGATGTTGTCATCAACCTCACCGCTGGCATGGGCGGCGATTACGCCTATGACCCGAAAAACCCCGGCATTCCCGGCCCAGGCTCCGACCTCGCCGATGCCGCCGAGCGCGTCGCCCATGTCGAAGAGCTTCGTCCGGAAATCTGCACGCTCGATTGCGGCTCGCTCAATTTCGGCAATGGCGCGTTTTTGGCCACCGCCGATCTCTTGCGCGATATGGCCGCGCGTATTCAAAAGGCCGGTGTAAAGCCGGAGATCGAGGCGTTTGAATTGGGCCATATCTGGCTCGCCAAGCAATTGATGGCCGAAGGCCTGATCGACAACCCACCGCTCTTCCAGCTCTGCCTTGGCATTCCATGGGGTGCGGAAGCCACCACCGAAGCGATGCTTGCGATGCGCAACCATTTGCCGCCGGAGTGCAATTGGGCAGGCTTCGCCATTGGCCGCAACCAGATGGCCTTCGTCGCGCAAGCCGTATTGCTTGGCGGCAATGTCCGCGTTGGCTTGGAAGACAATATCTGGCTCGATAAAGGCGTTCACGCCACCAATGGCACGCTCGTTACACGCGCCAAAGAAATCATCGAGCGGATGGGCGCGCGTGCGCTCACGCCTGCCGAAGCCCGCGTCAAGCTTGGCCTGACAAAGCAGCGCTAAACCCGATGCCAAAGGAAGTTAAACGCATTGTTGCGCCCTATGAAGGCATTCCCTTCAAGGGCTGGGACGAGACGGCGCCAATTGCGGCGCCGTTGAAGCTTCACACCTGCATCGTGAAACCTGAATGGACCGATTATAACGGCCATATGAGCGAGAGCGTTTATCTCCTTGTGATGGGCGATCACTCAGACGCTTTTTTCCGTTTTTTCGGTATTGATGAGGCATATCGTGAAAGCGGCTCATCGCTTTATACGATTGAAACACGCATCCATAATTACCGCGAATGCTCGGAAGGCGATCATCTCTCCTTTTCGCTGACGCTACTCGATCTCGACGCGAAACGTCTGCATATTTTCCATGAAGTACACGATGACACCACAGGCGAATTATTGGCCACGGGCGAACAGCTTTTGATGCATGTCGATATGAACGCGGGAAAATCATCGCCGCTGCCGCCTGATCTGTTTCATCGCTTGTCAGCGATACTCAAAGCCCATTCGGTACTGCCGAAGCCTAAAACGGTCGGCACTGTCTTAGGCATCAAGCGCAAAGAAAGCACAGCATCATGAGTGGATTTCCGATTTCCGAAGAGCAGCATATGCTTGTTGATACGGTTCGTTCCTTTATCGAAAACGAACTTTATCCGCATGAGGATTTGGTTGAAGAAATAGATGACGTACCGGCCGACCTCGCCGCTGAAATCCAGAAAAAATCCATTGAGCTTGGGCTTTATGCCGCCAATATGCCGGAGCAATATGGCGGCGGCGGGTTGGATAATCTCTCGCTCACTTTGTTGGAGCGCGAATTAGGCCGTGCGTCTTATGGCCTGCAAATGTGCATCGCGCGTCCGTCCAATATTTTACAAGGCTGCAAGGGCGATCAAATCGAGCGTTATCTGATCCCCGTCGTCAAAGGCACGCGCCATGATTGCTTAGCGATGACAGAGCCGGGTGCAGGCTCCGATGTTCGCTCGATGAAAACAAAGGCCGAGAAAAAAGGTGATACCTATGTCATCAACGGCTCGAAGCATTTTATCAGCCATGCGGACAAATCCGATTTCGTGATCTTGATGGCGGCAACGGGTGTTGAAGAAACGTCCAAAGGCAAAAAAGCAAAGATCAGCGCGTTTCTCGTTGATATGGGCACACCCGGCTTCACGATGCGGCGCGGGCCGCATTGCGTGTCGCATAAGGGCTATCACCAGTGCGAATTGTTTTTTGATGATTGCGTGGTGCATGAAAGCCAGCTGCTCGGCGAAGAGCACAAAGGCTTTGACTTGATGGGCGAATGGTTGGGCGCCACACGCCTCACCGTTGCAGCCACCAGCGTTGGCCGTTCGCGCCGCGTGCTCGAATCAGCACTCGATTGGGCCTCGCAACGCAAGCAATTTGGCGAAGTGATCGGCAAGTTCCAAGGCGTGTCGTTTCAATTGGCCGATATGCTCACGGAGATCGAAGCATCCGATTTGTTGACGCTTGCCGCCGCCGACAAGCTCGACAAAGGCACCGCCACCGATACCGATTTTGCGATGGCGAAACTCTTTGCTTCAGAAACACTCGCGCGTGTCACCGATAAAGCCATCCAGATCTATGGCGGTATGGGTTTAATGTCATCGCTCAAAATCGAGCGTTGGTGGCGCGATGCGCGCGTCGAGCGCATTTGGGATGGCACCAGCGAAATTCAGCGTCATATCATTTCGCGTGCGATGCTTCGCCCGCGCGGTGCATAACCCTCGTTAAACCCGGAGAACGATAATGGCCTATGCCAAACTAAAGCAACGCCTTGCCGATGGCGATATTATCGTTCTTGATGGCGCCACAGGCACCGAGCTTGAACGGCGTGGCGCACCAATGGATCCGGCCGCATGGTGTGGCCCCGCAACCCTTGAAAATGATCATATTCTAACGGCGATCCACTCGGATTATATTCGCGCGGGATCCGATATCATCACCGCCAACACCTATGCCGCCTCGCGCTTGATGTTGAAAGACGCAGGGCTTGCAGAGCGCTCGGAAGAGATCATCGAACGGGCCGTTGAAGCCGCCTTGCGCGCGCGCCATGAGACGGACGCAAAAGACGTTGTCGTTGCGGCTTCGCTTTCGCATATGGTGCCCATGTCGGCTGGAACGGCGGTCATCGATCCCGCAAAAATTCCGTCAACGTCCGAGATCAGCGATGCCTTTCACGATTTGGCACACACGGCCAAAAAAGCGGGCGCCGAACTCATCATGCTCGAGATGATGTATGAGCCACAGCGCGTGAAGCTTGCGGTTAATGCTGCTCTTTCTACCGGACTGCCGGTATTTTTCGGCATGAGCGCAAGGCGCGCCAAAGACGGTAAGGTTGTTAGCTTCCATCATTTCGATGATTTGCCGATCAGCGATATCGCCTCGCTGATTCCAAAATCAGGTATCGATGCTGCTGGCCTGATGCATACGGGGTCAGAGATCATCGGCACCGCATTGGAAGAGTTAAAACAACACTTCAAGGGACCGATAATGGTCTATCCAGACTCCGGCTATTTCGAAATGCCAGGCTGGCGCTTCGTCGATATTATTCCACCGCATGAATATGGCGTCTTCGCACGGCAATGGCTTGCCTCCGGTGTTCAATTGCTCGGCGGATGCTGCGGGTTAGGTCTGCCGCATATTGAGGAAGCCGTTCGGGCTGCACAGGAATTTAGAAAGAGCCGTTAAGCTTAAGTGCTAAACAGTATTCTTAGAACCATTCGGATAGAGATACGATGACCCGCTCCCCCCTTGCCCGCCTTCTATCGCCGCGTTCGCTGGTTGTTATTGGCGGTCGGGAAGCCGCCGAAGTCATTCGCCAATGCGAGCGAATTGGGTTTAAAGGCGAGATTTGGCCGGTAAACCCCAAGCGTGCGGAAGTCGCGGGCCGAAAAGCCTTCGCGCGCTTAGAGGATATCCCCGGCATACCGGATGCGGCCTTCATTGCCGTGCCGCGCGATGCAACGATCGATGCCGTTGCGGCTTTGGCCAAAATGGGTGCGGGCGGCGCGGTCTGCTACGCGTCGGGCTTTGCGGAAGTTGGGCCGGAAGGTGCTGTCCTTCAAGATAAGCTCGTAGCCGCCTCAGGCGATCTCGCGCTGCTTGGCCCCAATTGCTACGGCCTCTTAAATTATCTCGATGGTGCCGCGCTCTGGCCTGATCAACATGGCGGCTTGTCGGTTCAAAAAGGCGTCGCGATCATCACGCAATCGGGCAATATCGGGTTGAACCTTACCATGCAGGCGCGCAGCTTACCGCTTGCCTATCTCATCTCCGCCGGCAACAAAGCCAAAGGCGATTTAGGCGAGATGATCGACACGTTGCTGGACGATGATCGCGTCACCGCCATCGGCCTTCATATCGAAGGTTTGGATGATATTGAGCGCTTTTCACAAGCAGCGTTACGCGCGCTCGACAAAGGCGTGCCCATTGTTGCTATCAAAACAGGGCGGTCGGAAGCGGGCGCCGCCTTAACACTGTCGCACACCTCGTCCCTTGCGGGCTCGGATGCTTTATTTGACGCGCTGTTTAAGCGCTATGGCATTGGCCGCGCGAAAGATGTTTCCGTTTTTATTGAAACCCTCAAACTGCTACACGTCCATGGTCCGCTTTCAGGAAACACCGTTTCCTCCATGAGCTGTTCGGGTGGCGAAGCGGGTCTTGTCGCCGACCTTGCATCGGATGCAGGCCTTCCAACCCCGCCTCTGCCAAAAGACGCGGAAGCAAAACTCTTTGAAGCGCTCGGCCCCAAAGTGCCGCTCGCCAATCCGCTTGATTACCACACCTATATTTGGGGTAATCTCGAAGCCTCAACCGCCACCTTCTCCGCCATGTTAGGCGCAGGCTATGCGATGAACCTTCTGATCCTCGATTTTCCCCGCGAAGATCGATGCGATGCCTCCAGTTGGGAGGCCACCTTAGCCGCGTTTGAAGCAGCCCAAAAAGCAACGGGAGCCAAAGCGGCCCTCGTCGCCTCCTTGCCTGAATCATTACCCGAAGCGGTTGGGCAACGCATGATTGCCTCGGGCATCGCACCCATGCAGGGCATCAGTGAATGCATGGAAGCCATCCGCATCGCCTCTGAAATTGGCACAAGACGCACAGCACAAAGATCAGCGCCTTTGCGCTCAACAGCGTCGATCAACGAACCTATCCGCATGCTGGATGAGCCAACGGGCAAAGCCGTGCTGGCGCAGCACGGGCTAACCATTCCACACTCGCGCGTTATCGCACTTGATGGCGTCGCTGACGCTGCCAATGCCATAGGCTATCCCGTCGTCGTTAAAGCGGTATCGGAGTCAATCGCGCATAAAACCGAAGCGGGCGCAGTTAAGCTCAATCTCAAAACGCCTGATGCGGCTCGAGAAGCCGCAACATCCATAGCACATATCTCAAACCAATTTCTTGTTGAGGCGATGCAAACAAATATCGTTGCTGAAATGATTGTCGGCATAACCCGCGATCCTCTGTTCGGCCCCACGCTCACCTTCGGCTCCGGCGGTATTTTGGTTGAGCTCTTAAAAGACGCAGCCTCGCTTCTGCTTCCGGTTCGTCGTGCGGAGGTTGAGCAAGCCTTTGATACCCTAAAGCTCGCCCGTCTCGTCAACGGCTTTCGCGGCAAACCAAAAGGCGACCGTAAAGCCGCGATTGACGCGATTATGGCGGTGGCTGCTTTTGCCGAATCCCATCGCGACACGCTTGTCGAACTTGACGCCAATCCCGTTCTCATTCTCGAACAAGGTGCCGTGGCCGTTGATGCCATGATCCGCCTAGCCGATGGAAAGACGCAATGACCAATCCCGTTACAACCCGCCGCGATGGCGCTGTCTTTGAAATCACGCTCGACCGTCCAAAGGCCAACGCCATCAATGTGCCGACAAGCCAAGCTCTCTACACAGCCTTTGCCGAATTTCGCGATGACCCTTCACTATCCGTCGCCATTCTCACAGGCGGCGAAGGCCGTTTCTTTTCCGCCGGATGGGATTTGAAAGCCGGCGCAGAGGGCGAGGCCGTTGACGCCGAACATGGACCGGGCGGCTTTGCCGGTCTCACGGAATTGTGGGATCTCGACAAACCCGTCATCGCTGCGGTGAACGGCTTAGCCTTTGGTGGCGGTTTTGAATTGGCGCTTGCCGCTGATTTGATTGTCGCAGCCGATACCGCAGAATTCGCCCTCACCGAAGTCACTTTGGGCATTATGGCCGATGCAGGTGGCGTGTTGCGTTTACCCAAACGCTTACCGCTTCCGATTGCTATGGAAATACTGATGACTGCGCGCCGTATGGGGCCCGAAGAAGCGCTGCGCTGGGGCCTCATCAACAAAGTCGTCGCCAAAGATGATTTAATGCGTGAAGCGCGCGCGTTAGCGCAAACCATCGCAGCTAATGCGCCTCTCGCGCTTCAAGCAATCAAAGCCGTGATCAAAGCCACATTGCCGCTCGATGTGAAAGAAGGCTATCGCCTGATGCGCTCCGGCGCGATCCCTTCTTACGATGCGATGCTCAAATCCGAGGATGCGCTTGAAGGCCCGCAAGCCTTCGCCGAAAAACGCAAACCGGAATGGAAGGGCCGTTAATCCGCAGCCGCTCCCTGTCCCTCGCCGACAATCTGAAACACCACGGCCGCCAACACAATAGCGCCGCCAATCAACGCACCATCCGCTGGCCGCTCGTTGAAAATCCAAAACACCCAAAGCGGCGCGATAATCGTATCCAGCAACCCGATCAACCCCGCTTCGGCGGGCGGGATCAGCGCCACACCGCGCATATACATGACATTGGCAACCCCAATGGTGATGGAGCCCAAGATCAACAGCAGCAACGCATCGTTCAGCGTCACCGATGCAAAATGAGCCAGCGGATAGGCCGCTGCGAAACACATCAACCCCGAAACAACCGAATGGGCGGGCATCGATAATTTAGGGTAACGCCGCGACAACATGACAAGCGCGGCAAAACTCAGCACCATAACAAAGGCCGCGAGATCACCCTTCACATTACCGGATTGATACGAGCCTCCCACCATGAAGGTAACGCCCGATAAAGCAATCGCGCTGGCAAACATTGTCCGCATGTTCACACGCTCGCGCATCCACAACCAACCGACCAAAGCCACGACAAAAGGCAATGTCGTATAGACGATCATCACATTGGCAACCGTCGTCCAATTCAACGCCTGCATATAAGCGGCCATGCCAATCGCATTAATGGGGGCGATGATATAACCAACCTGATTGATCGACCGGAACGGCGCAAGAATGTTCTTGCGTTCAATGATCAGCAAATAGACAAACAGCGACAACGCCCCGCAAAAGGCGCGGCCAGCCTGGATCGTCCAGATATCGAGGGAAAGATAGCGCACCCAAATACCCGCCGTACTCCACATCAAAGCCGCACAGGCCACATAGGCAATTCCCTGCCAGCGCTTGCGGCGCATATCATTGGTGGGTTGATTGGCTTGCATTGGCTGCGTCATGTGGGGTGCTTCGGTTGGACATTAGCTCGAATTAGATCCACCTTTAAGCTGAGTCGGCTCACTCTGGCCCGCCGGAAAAAGACACGGCGCCGTCCAAGCGCGACATGCCGCCTTGTGGCTATTGGCCGTCGCAACCGGACTTCCCTCCGCGAGTACTTTGCGCTCTATTGAGCAGTAATCGCTGCATCATCTTTAAGGGAGGCTAAGCCATGTCATCATCCATTCAAACGGTTGCCATTATCGGCTCGGGCGTTATCGGCTCAGGCTGGGCCGCCCGTTGCTTAGCCCATGGCTTGGATGTCGTAGCCTTTGATCCCGCACCCGATGGCGAAGCCAAAATCCGTGCGGCGGTTGCCAATGCCTGGCCCGCGCTTGAAACGGCAGGTCTTGCCCCCGGCGCCAGCCAATCGCGCCTGACCTATGTTGGCTCGGTTGCCGATGCCGTCAAAAATGCCGATTTCGTGCAAGAAAACGCACCTGAACGCGAAGAGCTCAAACAAAAACTCTTGGCCGAGATTGATGCTGCCGCCAAGCCCGGCATCGTCATTGCCTCCTCAACCTCTTATTTACTGCCCACGAGCCTGCAATCGAAATGCGCTCATCCGGAACGCATCGTCGTCGGACATCCTTTCAATCCCGTCTATCTCTTGCCTTTGGTAGAAATCGTTGCAGGTGCCAAAACATCAGCCGAATCGGTTGAAGCAGCCAAAACCTTCTATCGGCGCATCGGAATGCGCCCTTTACATGTACGCAAGGAAATCGAAGGCTTCATCGCCGATCGATTGATGGAAGCCCTTTGGCGCGAGGCCCTCTGGCTGATCAAAGAAGATGTAGCAACGACCGAGGAAATCGATGCCGCCGTTGTGTATGGCTGCGGCCTGCGCTGGTCGCTGATGGGCACCTTCCTCACCTTCCAGCTCGCAGGCGGCGATGCGGGCATGCGCCATTTCATGCATCAATTCGGACCGGCATTGAAAATGCCTTATTCCTACACGCCAGCGCCAGAACTCACTGACGAGATCATCGACAAAATTGTCGATGGTTGCGAACATCAAGCCGCAGGTCGCTCGGTCAAAGAATTGGAACGCCGTCGTGATGCTTTCTTGAATGATCTTTTAAAACTCGTGAAAAATTATTGGCCAGAAGCCGAAGGCCGTCCGGATCATATCTAAATGACAACGCCTCTTCACCTTTACGATGCCATCGTTCTACCCGACTGGGTAGATTATAATGGGCATATGAACGATGCGGCCTATGCCATCCCTTTTTCACGCGCGATCGATGCGATGATGGCGATGGTGGGCCTTGATGAAGCGGGCCGTGTGGCTACCAACCACACAATCTTCACGCTCGCCATGCAGATGCGGTATCATCACGAAGTAAAGCAAGGCGAGCCGCTGAAGGTCTCAGGTCAAATCATCGAGATGGATGCCAAACGCATCCGTCTCTATCAATGGCTGCGCCACGGAAGCGATGACACTTTGCTCGCAACGTGCGAACAATTGCTGGCCAGCGTTGACCAATCAGGGCCTAAAATTGCAGCGTTTCCTGAAAGCGTTGGCGAGAAGCTCCAAGCCATCGCCGCCGAGCACGCCGCATTGCCAATTCCGGATGATGCCGGACAGGGTATTAAATTAAAACGAAATTAAATCCTTAATCCTTCTCCCGTGGGGAGAAGGTGGTTGCGGAGCAACCGGATGAGGGTCTAATGGCGGCCGTTAAGATCGGCTATATTTAACCTCAAGCGGAAAACACCAGAACCTCATCCGTCATGCTACGCATGACACCTTCTCCTTCAAGGAGAAGGAAGTAATTGATTGAGTAAATAACTGGACCGAGAGGCGCGCGGTCCATTAGCTCACATCAAATCGCGCGGAACCTTATCATCCCAATCGCGCACCAATAACGACACACCATTCTCAAAAACTTCCGTGCGCGCCTTCACATGAAAATCCGTGAGCGTAGATGTCATTTCCAACACTGTTTCAGATCGCGTCATCCAGCCTTCGCGCCCCATCTCGTAGGCCCCTTTTAGGACATAGCGCGCGCAGAGCGGATCATCAGCGGAAATCGTCAATTCGCGGGTAAGATCATGGCTCAACGACGTACCCGTTTCATCAAATCGGCGCACTCCTTCACCAAACACACCACCCTCGCCTACCGTACGATAGGTCGCGCTATTGTTCAGCAAATCAATCTCGCTGGTCCGCTCCGCGTATCCTTCCCGTATCATCGTCACAGGGGCATCGGGAGCACTCATTGGCGGCCCAAAAACAATATCGGCATCGTTGGAGTGACGCGCACGAACCGGCAGCGATAAATGTGATCCACCGGTGCGCAGCGTTAACGTCGCCGCCTCCGGCGCTGGCCAGATCAACGGCCAATAGGCCGATGACAATGCAAGCCGCACGCGCGAGCCTTTTTTAAACACATGACCGCACGCATTCAGCGTAACTTTCACCGTATAAAAATGTCCCGGCTTTAACGCTTCCGGATGCTCATGCGATTCCCGATGCGTGAGGTTCAACACCGCATAGGAAACGCGATGCGAAGCGCCATCCGGCCTCACATGGCAAAGCCTCACGGCAAGCTGAGCGATGGGTTTATCAGACGCAATCTCACACTCAAATTCCGGAGCCCCCAAAATCGCGAAGTCTTGATCGAGAGGTGCCGTATCAAAACATAAGCTCATCCCGTCATCGATCCGCTGATCCGATGGCTGCTCCCCCGCAACACCGGTTCCCATCCACTCGCCACATCCCATGCCAACCCATTGCGGCGAACGGAAGGATAGGTCTTGCGATGGCGTAGAAGGGCTACCGAGTGTCTTGTCGCCCAAGGGCATCTTAAGCGGTTTGATGGAAGGTGAAGGCCACACCGCTTCACCGGCCCAATAGCCATTGCGATGTTCCGTCCAGTGTCCTGCGCCTGCTTCATCTTCAATATAGGCCCGCAGCATCGGCTCTTTCATGATGCCCGTATCGACGCCCTTGAGCCAATGGTCCCACCAACGCTGCGCTTCTTGCAAAAATCCGATAGCCGGACCCGGCACACCATCATGCGGATAAATATGCGCCCATGGCCCCAAAATACCCAAGCGTGGCACGTTTAATCCCGCCAAGAGACGCGGCAATGTATTGGTATAGGCATCGGCCCATCCGCCCGTGATCATCACCGGAATGTTAATCGCCTTCCAATCTTCATTTACCGAACCATGCATCCAATAGGCATCGCGACGCTGGTGGTTCATCCAAAGCATGGGCCAATTCGGCATGGCTTTGACGCGTTCAAGCCACGCCTCGCGCCACCGATCCCCGACAATCGCAGGATCAAGTGGACGGGCTTGATAGGCATGCATAATCGCACCCCACCATAAATTATCGTTAAGCAAGCAGCCGCCCGTATAATGAATATCATCTGTATAGCGATCATCCGTCGAACATACCGAGAGAATGGCTTTCAATGCAGGCGGCCGGCGCATCGCTACTTGTAAGCAATTAAACCCACCCCAGCTTTTACCCATCATACCAACGGAGCCGGTGCACCACGTTTGTTCAGCAATCCACGCGATGACTTCAATCGCATCGTCCTGCTCTTGCAGAAGATATTCATCTTCCATTAGGCCATCGGATTCACCCGATCCGCGTTGATCAACGCGAATGGCGGCCGTACCGTGTCGCGCGAACCAGCCATGCATCGGCTCATCACGGCCGCGCGTGCCATCGGTCTTGCGATAGGGGATATATTCCAGCACGCAGGGAACAGGGCTTTTATCCGCATCAACCGGAAGCCACAGACGCGCGGCGAGTTTGGTGCCATCTTTGAGCGGGATAAAAATATTCTCGATGACGCGCACACCATCTTTAACGACTTCATTGGTCATCGATATTCCTCCCCTTGATGCTTTACCGACAGTTTTCATCGACGGCTTTTATCGTGTCAACGCTGCTGCATTTCCGCCACTTCGCCTAAAAGCCAAAACCGGAAGCGCGCAATGGCTGGCTCATCGGTGCGGTCTTTGCGTGAAACAAGATACCACCGCGCAGGCTGCGGCACCGATTGCGCGACCGGTTGCACCAAGCGCCCCGAAGCCAAATCCTGACGCGCTAGAAAATCGGGAACAATCGCAATGCCCTGCCCGTCCATCGCGGCCTCTAACGCCAAGAGATAACTATCAAACCGAATCGTAGCCCCGTCGTTCAGGCCGGAAAGACCGGCAGCGCCCAACCACACATCCCAATCATGTTGGGCCGTGTAAACCTGCAGCAGCGTATGGCGCACAATATCGGCTGGCTCCACAATCGGCGAATTCTGTGCCAACAGTTTCGGACTACACACGGCAATTAAACGAGCCTCAAACAAAGGCGTGTAGGAAAAGCCCTGTCGATTTGGCTCAGTCGTTGAAATGATGCCGACATCGGCATGGCGCGGATCAAACTCCCAATCCATCTGGCTCGCATTGAACCGCACCAGAAGATCCGGGCAAGCCTGCTGCAAGGCGTGCAAACGGCCCATCATCCACCGCGAGGCAACTGTCACATAAAGCTGGACGGTCAATTCCTGCTGCGCCGGACGGGAAACCAATTGCGTTCCGGCATCAATTTTCTCGAACGCCTCGCGTAAATAGGGAAAATAGAGCCGTCCCGCTTCAGTCAGTTCCACTTTGCGTCCGGTACGCCGGAATAAATCCTTCCCCAGCCATTTCTCAAGATGCGCGATCTGATGGCTGACGGCAGATTGGGTGATATTCAATTCTTCAGCCGCCAAGCGAAAGCTTTCATGCCGCGCCGCCGCCTCAAAAGCGCGCAAGGCGGTCAGTGGCGGCAGGGACAAAGGCTTTGGATCAAGCCGGGATGCGGGTAAGGTCTCTCTCATAATATGAATTAAATTCATCTGTTGATGAAAAGCAATCTCTTGACGATTGGGTGTCCAGCAAGTCTTGATCTTGCCAACAATTTTTAAGGGAGCACGACCGCCATGACCATCGAGGCAAATGAGACGGCAATGAAGGATTCGGGTCGCCGCGGTGGCCGTGATGCCCGCCGCCAAGCGCGCGCTTCCAAGCTCTCCGATCAGGATCGGCCGATCTGGCCGGGTCTTCCGGGCGGGAAATATCAAGTCCTGACACCTGCCGATATGCAGAAGATCCATCACAAAATTCTCGACGTGTTGGAGCAAATCGGCTTTGCCGACGCCATCCCCTCGACCATCGAATATATGACCAAAGCCGGCGCCGTGATGGGCGAAGATGGCCGGATGCGGTTTCCGCGTGCCTTGGTGGAAGACACCATCGCCAAAGCCGCGCGTCGCTTCCCGCTCTACGCGCAAGACCCGCGCTATGACATGGATCCATGGGGCAAGAACGTCTATTACGGCACCGCAGGTGCGGCCGTGAACGTGGTTGAGCCGTTAACGGGCGAATATCGCGAGTCGACTGTCGTTGATCTTTATGATTGCGCGCGCATTGTTGACCATTGCGACAATATCCACTTCTTCCAACGCACCAATGTCTGCCGCGAGCTGCCAAGCCCACGCGATCTCGACATCAACACCGCCTATGCCAGCGTGGTGGGCACCACCAAACATGTCGGCACCGGCATGACGCATCCCGATCACGTCACCGAAGTGCTTGAGATGCTGCACATGATTGCAGGCGGCGAGGACAAATGGCGTGAACGCCCCTTCGTGTCGCAATCCAACTGCTTCGTCGTACCACCTTTGAAATTTGCCGAAGACGCGTGCAAATGCTTGGAAGTAGCCGTTCTCGGCGGCATGCCCGTGTTACTTCTCTCGGCTGGTCAAGCAGGCGCAACCGCCCCCGCCTCGCTCGCAGGCACCGTGGTGCAAGCCGTTGCTGAATGCCTCGTCGGCCTCATCTATGTGAACGCGATTAAGCCCGGCGCACCCTACATTTTCGGCACCTGGCCCTTCGTGTCTGATTTGCGCACCGGCGCGATGTCAGGCGGCTCACCGGAGCAAGCCCTGCTCTCCTCGGCTTGCGGCCAAATGGCGAATTTCTACGATCTCAATGGCGGCACAGGCGCGGGCATGTGCGATTCCAAAGTCATCGATTTCCAAGCAGGCTATGAGAAAGCCTATAACCTCACGCTCGTCGGCAATGCGGGCACCAATCTGATCTATGAAGCAGCAGGCATGCACGCCTCTTTGCTCGGCATCTGCAAAGAAACACTCGTAGCCGACAATGACATCATCGCCGCCGCCCAACGCACGATGCGCGGCATTGATACGTCGGATGAAGCGCTCGATATAGAAACCATCCGCAATGTCTGCATCGGCGGCCCTGGCCATTATTTGGGCTCCGATCAAACACTGCATCTGATGCAGCGCGATTACGTCTACCCCTCCATCGGCGACCGCTGGAGCCCGAATGAATGGAACGAGCGGGGACGTCCGACCTATGTCGACCGCGCGGTGAAAAAGACAGCCGAAATCCTGAAAAACCACCATCCAAAACATATCAGCCGCGAAGTAGACGATGCGATCCGCGCGAAGTTCCCGATTAAGCTCGACCGGAAAGATATGGGTGAGGTAGCCTAAGTACCGTCATTGCGAGCGGCAGCGAAGCAAACCAGCTGATGGAAAAGTAAAAAGTGGCATGGTACCTTTATACCTCTTGCTGCACCTTCAACTGGATTGCTTCGCATTCGCTCGCAAGGACGAATAAAAAATAGTGTAAGATAAAAGGAAACACCCATGGCCGCTCTGCCCTCACACGCTTCTGTTGTTATCGTGGGAGGCGGCATTGTCGGCTGCTCGACCGCCTATCATCTCGGCAAGCTCGGCGTGAAGGACGTGGTACTCCTCGAGCGCAAGCGCCTCACCAGTGGCACGACATGGCACGCGGCGGGCCTTGTGCGCTCCTCGCTCTACACGCAAAACCTCACGCGCCTCGCGAAATACACGGTCGATCTCTACACAAACTTAGAGAAAGAAACGGGACAAGCCACCGGCTTCGTGCAGCCGGGCTCGATCTCAATTGCGACGAACCCCGAGCGTTGGCAAGAGCTCCGCCGCGCCGCCGATATGTTGCGCTCATTCGATGTCGAAGCTTATGAAATCAGCCCCAAAGAAGCGCAAGCCAAATGGCCGTTGATGAATGTCGACGATGTTATCGGTGCCATATGGTATCCGTCCGACGGCAAGTGCAACCCGATTGATACGACGATGGCGCTTGCCAAAGGCGCACGCATGTCGGGCGTTGCCATTCACGAGAATATGCTCGTTGAAAAAATCATCGTCGAGAATGGCCGCGCGGTCGGCGTTGAAACCGCGGAAGGCATCATTAAAGCCGACAAAGTCGTGATCGCGGGCGGCATGTGGACGCGCTCGCTCGCGCGCACCATCGGCGTCGATGTGCCATTACAAGCCTGCGAACATTTCTACATCGTCACGGATCCGATGGATGGTATGACGCCCGATCTCCCCGTCATGCGCGACATGGACCATTGCGCTTACTACAAAGAGGATGCAGGCAAGCTGCTGCTCGGCGCGTTTGAACCTAAAGCCAAGCCATGGGCGCTCGATGGCATTCCCGCCGATTTCGAATTCGGCGAATTGCCTGAAGACTTCGATCACTTCGCGCCTATTCTAGAAGACGCGATGAAGCGTATTCCTTCGATCGAGAAAGTCGGCATCCGCAAATTCTTCAACGGCCCCGAAAGCTTCACCGCCGACCAGCGTTATATTTTGGGACCAGCGCCAGAAGTAAAAGGCGTTTTTGTTGCGGCGGGCTTTAACTCCATTGGCATTCAATCGGGTGGCGGCGCAGGCATGGCGCTGGCGCATTGGATCACGCAAGGCGAGCCTCCATTTGATTTGTGGGATGTCGATATCAACCGCCTCTATCCGCATCAAAACACCAAGCATTTCTTGATCCCGCGCGTGTCGGAAGCCTTGGGACTTCTCTACGCGATGCATTGGCCCTTCAAGCAATATGAAACCTCACGCGGCGTGCGCAAAACCGCGCTGCATGATCGCATCGCCACAGCGGGAGCGTGTTTCGGTGAAGTCGCTGGCTGGGAGCGGCCGAACTGGTTCGCACGTGCAGGCCAAGAACCTAAATACGAATACACGTTCGGCAAGCCGAATTGGTTTGATAACTCACGCGACGAATGCAAAGCCGTGCGTGAGGCAGTGGGCCTGTTTGATCAGAGCGCGTTCGCTAAATTTACCGTCAAAGGCCGCGACGCGATGAAGTTGTTAAACCGCGTCTCTGTCAATGAAATGGACGTAGCCATCGGCAAAGTGGTTTACACCCAATGGTGTAACGAGAAAGGCGGCATTGAAGCCGATCTCACCGCCACCCGCATCGCCGAAAATGAATATCTCGTTGTCACCGCTGCGATGACGCAATTGCATGATCGCCGTCACCTCGAAAATGCCATTCGCGACGACGAAGCAGTTGCCGTTGTTGATGTCACCTCGGGCACGTCGACGATTGGTCTCATGGGGCCAAACTCGCGCGCATTGTTGCAATCGCTCACGCCCGACGATGTATCAAATGAGGCCTTCCCGTTTGGCACCAGCCGCGAAATTGAAGTTGGCCCCGCGCGCATCCGCGTCACCCGCATCACCTATGTCGGCGAGCTCGGCTATGAGCTTTATATCCCGAGTGAATTTGCAACAGCCGTTTATGATTTCATCCTCGCCAACGGCGCGACGCACGGCCTCAAGCATGCGGGCTATCACGCGATGAATTCACTCCGCATAGAGAAAGCCTATCGCCACTGGAGCCATGACATTACGCCGGAAGATTCACCGCTTGAAGCGGGGCTTGGCTTCTGCGTGGCATGGAACAAGCAAGGCGGCTTCATTGGCCGCGAAGCTTTGCTAAAACAAAAAGAACAAGGCATCACCCGCCGCCTCGCGCAATTCCTGATCTCCGATCCTGATGCGATGCTGTATCACGATGAGCCCGTCTGGTTGAACGGCAAGCGCATCTCGCGGCTTACTTCCGCCATGTATGGCTATACGCTCGGCGGCGCCGTGGGCCTTGCCTATATCGGCACTGAGCATGCAGCCACCGTCGATGATGTATTGGCGGGCAGCTATGAGATTGAAGTAGCAGGCAAACGCATTCCGGCCAAAGTGTCATTGAAGCCGATGTATGATCCAACTTCAGCACGGATAAAGGCGTAAACTAACCGTCAATGCGAGCGATGAGCGAAGCAACCCAGTTGATAGAGCAGAAAAAGCTGGGTTGCTTCGTCGCTAAGCTCCTCGCAATGACGGAAAAATAAAAAAGGAAACGCAGCCATGAAAATCCAATCCCTCGAAACCTTCATTGTCGGCAATCCTCCACCTAAATTTGGTGGCCGTTATTTCATCTTCGTAAAGCTCACAACGGATAATGGCATCATGGGCGTCGGCGAAGTGTATGACGCCGCCTTCGGTCCGCAGGTGATGAAAGCAGCGATCGAGGATGTGTTTGAAAGTCACATTCAAGGCATGGACCCGTTCCACCTCGAGCGCATGTTCAAAAACGTTTACGGCCGCGGCTATTCGCAGCGCCCCAATCCAACACTTACCGCCATAATCGCAGGCTTTGAAATCGCGATGTGGGACATCAATGGCAAAGCGCTCAACAAGCCTGTCTATGAGCTTTTGGGCGGCAAGGTGCATGAAAAACTTCGCTCTTACACCTATCTCTATCCGAAGGGCGGCGATGCCTATGTCGATACCGATGTCTATTATAAGCCCGATGTCGCGGCAGAACGCGCCGTTGAATATTTAGAACAAGGCTTCACCGCGCTTAAATTTGATCCGATTCCCTTTGGCACTTTTGATCCGCGCCAACCAAGCCTTGAGATGATGGATCGGGCCGAGCAATTTTGTAAAAAATTGCGTGAAGTGTGCGGCACAAAGGCAGATCTACTCTTCGGCACGCATGGACAATTTACACCATCAGGCGCCATCCGCTTGGCGCGTCGTTTGGAAGCCTATGATCCTTTGTGGTTTGAAGAGCCAACGCCGCCCGAAATGCCGGAAGAAATGGCGATTGTTGCGCGTCAAACCACCATTCCAATTGCAACCGGCGAGCGGCTTTCAACAAAATACGAATTCGCCCGCGTGTTGCAAACAGGCGCGGCGCATATTCTGCAAATGGCCATCAGCCGCGTCGGCGGTTTAATGGAAAGCAAGAAAATTGCGGCGATGGCGGAAACCCATTACGCGCAAATTGCACCCCATCTCTATTGCGGGCCTGTGGAAGCGGCAGCCAATGTGCAATTTGCGGCCTCCATCCCGAATTTCCTAGTGCTTGAAAGCATTGAACGCTTCGACGGCTTTTATGGCGCCTTGATCAAAAACAAAATCAAATGGGAAGCGGGATATGTCATCCCATCCAATGAACCGGGCTTGGGCATTGAGCTTGATGAAGAGCTCGCCCGCGCTCACCCTTATACCGGAAAAGACCTGCATCTTGTTCCGGTTTTTGATCCGATGAATTTACCCAATTAAGAATAGAAAAAGCGAAAAGGAAACGACCCATGCTCCGCTACGGCTATATCGGCTTAGGCCATCTTGGTGCCAATCTTGCTATGAATTTGGTGAAGGCCGGTTATCAGGTCACCGTGACCGATCTCAACAAAGACAATGCCAAGAAGCTTATCGAAGCCGGGGCCATCTGGGCGGATACGCCGAAAGCCGTGGCAGAAAATTCGGATGCCGTGATTACGTGCCTCCCCTCACCGAAAGTGTCGATGGCGGTACTGGCGGGCAAGAACGGCATTCTTGAGGGCCTCAAAAAGGGCGGCACATGGATTGAGAATTCAACCAATGGCAAAGAAGAAATCGAAGCCATGGCCAAGCTTGCCACAGAGCACGGCGTCGAAACACTCGAAGCACCCGTAACGGGCGGCGTGCATAAAGCGGCCCAAGGAACGATCACGGTTCTGGTCGGCGGCAAAAAGGACTTGTTTGAAACCCACCTACCCGCGCTTAAAAAACTCGGTGGCGAAATTTTCCACATGGGCGATATCGGCTCGGCCTCGGTGATCAAAGTCATCACCAATATGTTGGCCTTCATCCATCTGGTTGCCTGCGGCGAAGCCCTCATGCTGGCTAAGCGCGGTGGGCTCGATCTCGCGCAAGCCTTCCATGCCATCAAGGCCAGCTCCGGCAACAGCTTCGTGCACGAAACAGAAGGCCAAGTGATTTTGAACGGCAGCTACAACATCAATTTCACAATGGACCTTGCGTGTAAGGATTTGGGCTTCGCCGCGAAATTCGGCCGAGAATTCGGCGTACCCTTAAAACTCGCAGGCCTTACCGAACAAATCTTTATCGAAGGCCGCCAAGCCTATGGTGGCGACGCATGGTCCTCACAAATCGTCAAGCTTCTGGAAGACGCGCTGCATACGGATTTACGCGCTCCGGGATTTCCGGCTGAGTTGGAGTAAATTTAGTCTCGTCGTTAAGGTATCAGCCATGCTAAAAGCCTCCGTCGCCTTCTTAAAGGCGGCGGCTTAGGGCATAGTGCGATGATCTTGTTCTCAACCCAGTGTTTTCCACCCGATATCGGTGGAATCGAAACTCTCATCGGCAGCGCTGCGGATCGGTTGAGCAAGTCCGGTGCGTCCGTAACGGTGTTAGCTGATCCTATTCGCTCGGATAGGCCAGAATGGGCTTTTCCATTTCCTGTGCGGCGATTCGGGGGATTTAAGCCCATCCGTCGCTGGTTAAAGAGCCGACACATTCGACAAATGGCGAACTCTTCTTTGGTGTCTATTCTGATCGCCGACTCTTGGAAAAGCCTCGAATATGTCGGTGATCTCAAAATACCGATCGTAACATTCGCGCATGGCAATGAGTTACAAGAAGATCCCAATTCGACCAAGGGACAACGCATCAAAGCGGCATTGGCACGAGCCAATCACTGCATCGCAAATTCGCATTTCACCGCCGATTTACTCAAAAAATTTGGCGTTGCTGATCTCAAAATTTCTATTTTCCATCCACCTGTTGAGCCGCAAGCAACGGCAACGCCCGACGCATTGGCTAACATAGACCAACGCCTGCATACACAAGGTCCGATCCTTGCCACGGTCGCGCGACTTGAGCCGCGCAAAGGGATTGATGATGTCATTGTAGCTTTGCCGGAATTGATCAAAACCTATCCGGATCTGATCTATGCAATCGGTGGCGGCGGCGATGATCGACCACGCTTAGAAGCTCTTTCTCAACAATTAGGCGTCGGAGAACATGTTGTATTTCTCGGTCGCGTGAATGACGCGGAGCGTGCGGCGCTGCTTACACGTGCAACGATATTTGTTATGCCTACTAGAGAAATAGGCCACTCCGTCGAAGGCTTCGGAATTTCCTATATTGAGGCTGGATGGTACGGCGTCCCAAGTATTGCGAGCGTTGTTGGCGGTGGTGTGGATGCCGTATTGAATGGGAAAACTGGCCTTTGTATTGATCGGAACCGCAAAGGTGATCTCGCCCGTGCCATTGGCCTTCTTTTAGATGATGAATCAATGCGGCGTGAAATGGGCCTTGCTGCGGCCCATCGCGCACAGCATGAATTATGTTGGGATTTTGCAATCACACGACTGGACGCAATCATCGAGAACGTCCTTCGAAAACACGCGGCAACAAACATAGAAGCTGCATGAAAAAAATTCTCATCATCCGCCTTGGCGCGTTCGGGGATGCCCTTCAGTCGGAGGGAGCCATTCACGATGTTAGACAGCAATTTCCGCAGGATGAGATAACCATTCTAACAACCAAACCTTATCGGCGTATTTTTGAACGGTGCCCGTGGATTGATCGTATCCTGATTGACGAACGCCAACCACGATATAATGTTTTGGCACTGTGGCGCCTGCGTCAAACGCTAATCGAAGAAAAATTTGACCTCATCGTTGATCTACAAAACAGCAAGCGCAGCCTGCTCTATCGTGGTTGGCTTGGTGGCGATTGGAGCCAAAAGGACGAGGCCTACAATCAGGCTTTAGCAAAGCGTCTTGGCCGCTCAATCTCTGTCTTGGAGCGTGCTGTCATCCAATTGGAGAGTGCTGGAATAAAGACACAACACACGCTCCATCCTGATGTGAGCTGGATGGTTGATGATGTGGATGACCTTCTTAAAATGGAAGGATTAAGCCCCGGCTTTGTTCTGCTGTTACCTGGCAGTTCCGCTCGACACCTGCAGAAGCGTTGGCCTTATTATGCGGCCCTCACGTCCCGTTTGGTTGAAAGGGGATATACAGTCATAACCGCACCGGGGCCGGACGAGTTGGAACTGTGTAGGGAGTTACCCTGTAAAGCTATAATGAACGACGGGCGGCCAGTTTCATTCAATTTACTGGCGGGTTTGATGAAAAAAGCGTCATTGGTAATCGGCAATGATAGCGGCCCGACACACCTCGCAGCCTATCTCGGCGTTAGCGGCATTGCGCTGTTTGGCCCACACGCGAATGCACGCCAAATTGGCCTGGATGCGTTTCTGGACGTCATTGAAGTCAAGGATCTCAAATCATTACAGCCAGAGAAGGTACTATCCCGTTGTCTTGAGTTAATGGGACAAAATCAAAAGCTCTGATATGATTTTTCCTCAATTATACTTGCATTGCAGAGTAGATTGATCTTCTTTTTAAGCTCGGCACGCTTGTCATTTTGGATATAAACCGAGCGCGCTAATTCAATAAAAGTTGGCCCGAAATCTTTTGCGCCCTCGCAGGCCCGGATTTCATCTTCAATAATCCAAAGTGCCTCGTTAACTATCTGAAGTTCCGCTTCGAGTATCTCAACCCCGGGATATATATCCACTAAATGCTGCCTAGCGGGCGCCAATGCGTCTATCTCCCGCTTGATATTGGCGAGCTTGGCGCGATCGGAAATCTTCTCGGTCTTGATGGCAAGAATCGTAATCTTATCAATGAGTTCACCCGCACCGACCTCAACGAAGATTTGACCGCTCATCCAAATAGCCCTGTAGATCACTCTTGTGGAACATTCAGGGGATTCTCTTTGCTTGATAAGTCGAGTTACCACAAGGGAAAGTTTTCAACTAGCACTCCTAAAAAGTAAGCAGATATATTGGTTTGAGCTCCATTTAAAAATAACTATCTGAAAAATATAAGTTTTTCGAATTCGTTTTGCAAAAATACGGTACCCCTTTCCTATTCTATCGTTCGTCGTCGGGTACTCAGTCATTTAAGTCCAAATAAATTGGCACAAAGCCATCGGACCCCAAATAAAGCGGCGTATGCGCGCGCCATTGAGCCTCATCAAGGTGCCTAATGCTGGACCTTAGTCGGCCGTAGGCTCTTGATAAATATCGAGCAATCTGCTCGGGTGTGACTTGTGACCGAGTGCTTTCCCCTGACGATTGACGAATGGCACTCTTTGCTTGATGGCCGACGGGCTCCGAGAAGCGCCTGAGGCGATCGATTTCAAGAAGGGCTTGGGCTACCTTGCGGGCTTGGGTGAGATGGGTGACATTTCCGTCACGTCCTAAAATTGCGCGCGACAAGGGCTCGATCAGGGTTGAGTATTGCGGTTCGCACTCAATTGGCGTTGAGAGACCATGGCGCAGCGCGTTCCGTGACGAGTGACGCTTGCCGCGCTGGGTTTTGGGTCCCGTCTTGCGCTTGATCTTAGACATATTTTGTGACGCGGTCATACATCGTCCCCGGTCACTTGAGGGGTTATTGGCGACAGCTCTTTGCGCTTTATTTCGACCAGGCGGCTCAGGCGCTCGGCAATGAGGAATCGACGCTTTTCGAAACTCTGGACGAGGCGATCAAATTGGTCTCGCTTGGCGTCACAATCGCGCTCGAGATTGACGACTTCGCCGGCAATTGCCGCGTGGGCGTGGGCGTCGACGTCGACTTGCGTGAGGCCATAATCTTCGAGGAGGGCCGTGAGCGTCTTGGTAGCGTCGGTGCCACGCCGGCGTAGTCCACTGATCAAATTCGGCAGGTCTGCGCAGCGGCCCGACAAGAGGCGAACGAGCCCCTCCTCCCTCGCATTGGCGGTTAAGCTTTCCATGCGGGCTTGGTTCACCCTGATTTGCCACAGGAGGTGGGCCATTTCATTGGCGTAGATCCGCTCCAGAAAATTTTCGGGCTCAATGGACGCCAAGATCTGCTGGCGCAGGCCGCGGAAGAGGCGCGCGTCCTCTTTACTGAAGCCGGGTGGGGGCGGGAAAAACTGATCCACGTCACTGGCGGTGGCAGTGGAGATTGCGTTTGATTTTCGGAGGGATGCATTCATGTGAGGTCATCCTCGCTGGCTTGTGTCAGTATTGGGCCGTCGCCATCGGCGTCGGGGTGGCCAATGGCGACGCCAATTTTTTTAGCTTTCAAATAGGCCTGGACGCCCGTCACCGGCGGGGGCTTAAGTTTGGCCACAAGTTCAACCTCGGAGCGTTCGACCCCCGACGCCTGGCCTTCGGCAAATGCCTGATCAAATTCTTCCCGAGTACCCCAGCCCGCCAATTTGTGGCAGGCGTCGCAGTAAATCTGAATACGATCAGGGAGGCGTAAGTCGCTATCGACCCAAAGCGTTGACGTATTCCTGCACGTGCACACCCAGCCGCTCGGCTTCCAGCGGTCTGGTTGGTGGTATTTTGATTTGTAGCGGCGGCTCGTGGGATTGACGGGGGGCTTTTTGAAGCGAGCAAACTCATCGCACGTGTCAAAGATTTCCTGCATGGCGCGCGGCAAGTGGTTGTCAGCGCCGAGCCGAAGAAAGTCCAAGTCCTCCATCCCGCAGAGCAAATACAAAAGACCCAAAACATGTGTCGCAATCAGAACTTCGATGGCGCCGGCTCCGTATTTTTCAGTGTACTCTTTCCAGGACTGCTCCTCCTTCTTCAAGTAGCTTAGGACCTTGCTTTCTAGGAGTGCGGCCTGCTCCTTAATTTGCTTGTTTACGGCAGCCACTTTTGTGCTGCCCACTTTGGCCGATAATTCGTGGATCTTTCGGGCCAATTGATCGCGCTCGAGCGCCTGCCCCAGAAACTCGACTTGCTCGCCCAATTTCTTGGCGTCCCCCACAGAAATCTGCCCCCGCGTTGCGGCACGTAAAATGATCGACTGGGCCTGAATGAGGTCCTCCGCCGTCTCTAGTCGGCCAAGGTCAAGTGGTGCGCCCTGGTGCTGAAGCCGCGACTTTCTCAGTAATCCGATGGCGCGCAGGTCGCCCCGCGCGGCACGCATAGCGAGCGCCAAGTCAATCTCGTAGCACCCGCTATGGCCCAAGCCAGCGGAAGGCGGCGGCGATTGCGGGCACCTCTCTTTCGGAACGGCCATGGTGGTGTCTCCTCAAACGTTAGCCTCCTCAGCGGGAGAGCCGAGGGCAGGAAGTGCATTTTCTAAATATAGGTACAATTACAACTATATTATGTCAAGCGTCAATAGCATTATGCACCGCCCGATGGCAGGATCAGGACTTACGGCCGCGCTTGACGGGGGGCGCCACCACGGCGAGGCGAACGGCTTCGGTGGCGAGCTGGCTCAGTCTTACCAAGCCCGTGGGGTGAAAATTGACGTAATTGCCCGTGTAGTGCTCGAGCGCCTGCCAGGGGTCAAGCAAAATTGGGCCGGGGGTGGAAAGCGCGCCCGACCGTGAAATTTGTGCCTTGAAATCCAAAACAAGCCCCGAAATCGATAGATGCCTTCCGTCCTCAGACGACACGCGAAGTGGCACGCCAGTGCCACTCTCAGCCTCAAAATAAGCGCGAAGGTAGCACTGACGGAGCCTTTCGGGGTCAAATTTCATGAGGCCGACCACGTGACGGAAGGCCAACCCCTCCGAGACGAGCTTCATGGCCACGACACAATCCATGACTTCACTGAAGCCATACGCAAAGTCTGCCCCCGCGCGACCCGCCTGCCCGAGCCTGTCGAAGTCGGGCACCTTATTCAGGCGAAATTTCTTGAGAACCGAATCGAGCGCGGGGCGAGTGAGCCAAGACACAAAATTCATGCCGTCGATGACCCATAATACCTGGCCGTGCGAAATCGACAGGCGGTCTAATTCAATGTCTTTCAGCATGGAATATAAGTATGCAAAAGCATCTATATTGTCAACGGAAAAGGCGATTGATGATGTATTCCAAAAGATATGGGTGGAGCCATATTATCCACCCAGTGCAATTTCTTATAATTAATACATGGCATTGGGTCGGAAACAGAAGATTTATAAAAGAGGCCAATCCGCTACAGTTAATTTAGACGTTTCGCCCCTAAATCAATTCAACAAACGTCTGAATGAAACAGACATTCATTGAAAGTAGGCGCACACCGTACTATTGATGCTGCGTCGCCCGTCAAAATAGGGGCACCTGTGATTCGGGATAATAATCGAATGCCCTTAACTTTTCACCAAATGTCTGCCGTCGATAAATTCAGCCTAGTCACCGTAGCGCTGCTGCCAATTGCGTCGCTCGCGGGAAATGCGGCGGCGGACGTTGCGCTTGTCGTGAACGTGGCCCTATTTCTTGCCCTGTCGACGGGGAATTATAAATCTTTTCCCCAATCTTCGTTCCTTAGACTATCCTTCGCCTTCTGGGTATGGATTTTAATTTGCTCGGCCGTGTCAGCATTTCCGTCGCATTCCTTCCAAGACAGCCTGCCTTGGATAAGATTTCCCCTTTATGCCTTTGCGTTGTCGCACCTCCTCGGCAAAAATAGCGGACTAAATCTAAAATATTTTATTGGAGCTGCAATTTTAGGGACACTCATCGAGCTTGCGTTTATGCTCCACGAATATTTATTTATTCGTGGAGAGTTGGCTCGCCTCCACGGGACATTCGGAAAATTGATTGCCGGGTGGTACTTAACCTGCCTTAGCTTAATCGCTATTTTTTGGTGCCTTGAAAAGCTGAGGCATGGGATCATCAGCCATCGAATAGCCGTAGCCATTTGCTTATTTACTGCGGCGGTTTGCTACGGAGTGATCATCTCCGGCGAGATCATGAGCACACTATTCTTCTTAGGATCCCTATTCCTCTACTTCATTATCCGAAATTCATATTCGTTGAAAACTTTGAGTGTAATGGCGTCTGGCCTCGTCGTTCTTGTTGTCGGCGGGATCATCGTGAACGTTAGAGATCCACTATTGCAAGAACGTCTGATCCATTCGATGACAACGCGACTTCCATGGATGCCAAGCAGCGACTACAATTTACCGTGGACAACAGGTATGACAATGGCCATGGAAAATCCATTATTTGGCGTGGGACCCAAGAACTTCAATCTTTATTGTCTTAGCCTCAAGCAAGCCGGAACACTCGAGGCCCTTCTTCGTGTCCCCAGATGTGAATGGCACCCGCACAATCTCTATCTGCAACTGGCGGATGAGGCAGGTATATTTGGATTAGTAATCTTTATTTTGATCGCCGCTCATCTAATTCGTTTATCCTATCGGCATTCAAATGCTAACCATTGGATGAGGAACGTACCACTTATTATTATGGCTGTTATATTTTTCCCAATACAAACCTACTCCCAAGCTTTCGGCCAATCGAAAAACTTCTATTTATGGACGTTGATTGGTTTCGCTCTCTTCTTAATAAGGCAGCAATTGAAAGAACGAGGCGGCGATGAGCGTATTTGAAAATAAAACTGAGCTAGAAGATATTACTTATGATGCAAAAGCATCATTCATTGTCATAGGATTTTTTACGCCAGACTATTTTCCACTCGCTGACGCGCTGTCAAAAAATTTAATTGAACACGGCATTTCCCATCACCTATACGCGCGCGCCAAAAGTGCTGGACAATGGGGTCATCAGACACTTCAAAAGCCGAGCGTTCTAAAGACTGCAAGGGTTGATCACCCAAACGAGGTCCTTATTCTTATGGATGTCGACTGTCAGGTCCGGGGGGATATTTCGGCAATGTTAAACGTCATTGGCGATATTGCGATCCCAATGGGCCGGAAACCGATGAAAAATGGGACTGCCCTGAAGCCAGGAACGCGTGTCCTATTGGTACGACCTACAGCACAAACCGATATATTTTTGAAAATTTGGGACGAGATGTGCCGGCTTGAACTTGATCAAGTAGGAAATGACGAAATTCGTCTGCAAATGGCAATAGAGGGTAGCGCTGGCAGATTTTCAGTCACAATCCTCCCGCATCATTTTACGGGCAGGGAAATTCGCAAAGCCACGCAACAAGACATTATTATTCACGATAGCGCGAGAGATGAAGCGCGTGTACTTGGCTCGCTTCGGAAAAATCTAAAGTTATATTTTAGGCAAACTCGTAATGCGCTTTACCGGATAATTACAGGCCGGGATTACAAATCAGCGAAGAGCCGGTAGAGTCTTTCAACCGAACTTCGGATCGGGCCCAAACGGTTACATCACGTGGAAATCATATGTCTAAAAAAATTCTAGTTACTGGCGGCGCCGGCTTTCTCGGTTCTCATCTCTGCGAAAGACTATTGGCGCAAGGTCATGACGTCTTGTGCGTTGATAATTATTTCACGGGCAGCAAAGATAATATTCTTCACTTAATGAATAACCCAAAATTCGAGATCATGCGCCACGACGTGACCTTCCCACTCTATGTCGAGGTCGACGAAATTTATAATCTGGCGTGCCCGGCCTCCCCCGTTCACTATCAATTCGACCCCGTCCAAACGACAAAGACGAGCGTGCACGGCGCGATCAATATGTTAGGCCTCGCAAAGAGAGTAAAGGCACGCATACTTCAGGCATCAACGAGTGAAGTGTATGGCGACCCTGAAATTCATCCCCAAACTGAAGACTACTGGGGGAAAGTTAATCCGATCGGCATTCGTAGTTGCTACGATGAAGGAAAGCGCTGCGCAGAGACCTTATTCTTTGACTACTGGCGGCAGCATGCCCTTGAGATTAAAGTCGTCCGAATCTTTAATACTTACGGGCCTCGGATGCACCCGAACGATGGCCGCGTCGTTAGTAATTTTATTGTGCAAGCCCTGAAGGGAGAAGACATTACAATTTATGGCGACGGCCAACAAACGCGTAGTTTTTGCTATGTGGATGACCTTGTTGAAGCGATGATACGCATGATGGAATGCAGAGCAGATTTTACCGGGCCAGTTAACATAGGAAATCCTGGAGAATTCTCGATGCTTCAATTAGCGGACTTAGTAATCAAGCTAACGGGTTCAAAAAGTAAAATTGTCTATCGGGCATTGCCTCAAGACGATCCAAAACAGAGGCGTCCAGATATCAGCCTCGCCACGCTAGAGTTAGATTGGCAGCCAAATATCCAACTTGAGGCCGGTCTTAAGAATACCATTGCCCACTTCGCATTGAGGATTTGAGACCCCCTTATGGTAACCATAACTTTGAGCTCGCTATTAATAAATCTACACCGCTCAGCGAAACTGATCATCGTCATTCTTATTGATTCAAGCCTATGCGTATTGTCACTTTGGTTAGCGCTATATCTACGGCTCGGAGAATTTGTAAATTTAGACTGGAAATACGTTTCTGCATTAGCTACTTCGCTGATACTCGCAATACCAATTTTTATACTTAGCGGACTTTACCGAGCAATATTTCGATATTCGGGCTGGTCCGCATTAATGAATATTGCGAAAGGCGTCCTTATTTATGGTGTCATTTATGCTAGCATGTTTACCGTCCATGGTATCGTGAGCATTCCTAGAACCATTGGCATCATTCAGCCAGTTCTTCTCTTAATTTTAGTAGCGGCAACACGCTCAATTGCTCATTACTGGCTCGGAGGAGCCTATAAGCAAAGAATTGGTGCATCTGCAAAAGAACGTGTCTTAATCTACGGCGCCGGATCCGCCGGACGTCAACTTGCAGACGCCTTATCCGGAAATTCCGAAATAAAAATTTTAGGATTTCTAGATGACGATCGACACCTTATTGGCCGAGTATTGAAAGGCCTAACAATTTACAGCCCAGAGAAAATATTAGAAAATGCCTCGCGCTTGAAAGTAACCCATATTTATCTCGCTATTCCGTCCGTAAGTCGTCGCAGACGACAAGAAATCATTGAACAGGTGCGACGCACGCAAGTCTCAATTCGAACATTGCCAAGCTTTTCAGACATTGCACAGGGAAAGATTACGATCAATGATTTAAGAGAGTTAGACATTGATGAGCTACTAGGTCGCCCAATTGTAGAACCCGACTATGCTTTGTTAACCCAAAATATAATGAATAAAGCGGTTATGGTAACTGGTGCCGGCGGATCTATCGGTAGCGAGTTATGTCGACAAATTATTCACCTTGATCCAACGCGGATATTATTAGTCGAACACTCTGAATTTGCCCTATACCAAATTACAAAAGAGTTAATGGACATCAAGGCTCGTTTCAATTTGGATGCAGTCCAAATTAATCCAATATTGGCCTCTGTAAGAGATCTCGATGCGATCGAGCGAATATTTTTGGAATATCCGCTCGATACCATCTACCATGCTGCAGCGTATAAGCACGTACCGCTCGTAGAAGAGAATGTGATTGAGGGCACCTTAAATAATGTTTTCGGTACAAAAATTCTAACCGAACTTGTCATTAAATATTCCGTACTAAATTTTGTATTAATTAGCACCGATAAGGCAGTCAGGCCCACCAACATCATGGGTGCTACAAAACGTTGGGCAGAATTAATCGTACAAAGCTGCGCAGCACAAGCTCTCAAGTCAGGTTCAAAGCAAAGGTTTTGCGCCGTACGTTTTGGAAATGTCTTAGGATCATCTGGCTCCGTAGTCCCTCTATTTAGGTCACAGATTTCGAAAGGCGGGCCAATAACTCTAACGCACCCAGAAATAACTCGCTACTTCATGTCAATTGAGGAGGCCGTAGCATTAGTACTGCAGGCTGGCAGCATATCCGATGGTGGTGAGATATATTTATTGGATATGGGCATACCAATCAAAATCTTCGAACTCGCCCAATCTATGATAAAACTTAGCGGGCACACCATTAAAGATGATGAAAACCCAGATGGCGATATTGAAATCGCGATAACTGGCCTTCGTCCTGGGGAAAAGTTACATGAAGAGCTTCTCATCAATTTGAATTCTTCTGCACCCACACCACACCCAAAAATATATAAAGCGTTAGAACCTATGCTTGCAGAACGCCAAGTCAAAATTAAGCTTAGTAGCTTGGAAGAGCATATTAAGAGCCGCGACGAGTTAAAGGTCAGAAAAACACTTATGGATGTTGCGACTGATATAAAATTGGAAATGGCATCACCTTAGATCTCAATTTAATCGATGATTATAGCTAGGTAAAATTTAAATAAATATAGCTAATAAATTCCATAAATGACAGTCATCGAACTAGGTCAAGTCCGAAAATTGCTGTAAATTCGCTTCAGCCCGATTGATGACGGCATGATTATAAAGCCATTGTTACGACGTTGCTGACAACGTCACTCTCGCTTCGCTTCACAAGCCACTCCTTGAACTCATCCATGTTGATATAGAGGC
>CANGLU010000002.1 GCA_947455025.1 Hyphomicrobiales bacterium | reverse complement strand
TCAAGCCGTTGGCTTGCCGAGCCGTAGCCCGAAGGGCGAAGGCTGGTGGGGGAAGCAGGACTCGAACCTGCGAAGGCGTAGCCAGCGGATTTACAGTCCGCCCCCTTTGCCGCTCGGGACATTCCCCCGTATTCCAGCCTCAATCTCGCTTTTGGACAGCGAACCATCCGAAATCGAGACCGCCCTTATGATGACGCTATCGGGCGGTGTCAACTGCCCTTAGCCGATGAAACGCTGCGATCCCGCTAAATTTGCCTAAACTTGCTCTGTCATGCAAAAGATCGGCTCGATCAGAAAGAGGGCATGATGGCCAAGCGCTTTGACAAGAAACGGAACGGATCCGCCGACCGCCCGCCGCACGAACGGGGCCGCGAGGATCGCCCGCGGCCGCCATTTAAGGCGCCTTTTCAGGATCGCCCTGCCCGTTCCGAGCGCCCACGTTCGGGCCGTCCGGTGATTTATGGTTTTCATGCGGTGATCGAGGCGCTGAAAAATCCGCGCCGCAAAGCTTTGGTGCTCCATGTCACGGAAAACGCCCTCAAGCGGTTGATGGAAGAAATGCCGGATCTGCCGATTGCGCCGATTATGGCCAAACCCGACGAAATTGACCGGATCACGGGACCGGACGCCGTCCATCAAGGGATCGCGCTTGAGGCCGATGGGCTTCCGGCTGCTGATATCCATGATTTAGAGGGTAAAGGTGTCGTGATTGTGCTGGATCAGGTCACTGATCCGCATAATGTGGGTGCGATTTTGCGGACGGCTGCGGCTTTTGCCGCCGAAGCCGTTCTGGTTACGGAGCGCAACAGTCCGGAAGCGGTTGGCGTTTTGGCCAAAGCGGCCTCGGGCGGGTTGGAGCATGTGCCATTGATCGAAGTGGTCAATCTGGCCCAGGCCCTCACTTTGCTGGGGGATAAGGGCTATTGGCGCGTTGGCCTCGACTCAGAAGGCCCCAATGTTTTGGCCGAAAGCCTCGCCAATCCGCCGATAGCGCTTGTTATGGGGGCGGAAGGCAAGGGCTTGCGTCGCCTAACCCGCGAGCGGTGCGATGTTCTGGCGCGTCTCGATATGCCCGGTGCGATCAAGAGCCTCAATGTTTCGAACGCCGTGGCCATTGCCCTTTCAACGGTTGTAGGTGCGATGAAGCGCCCTTAAAACGCGCGTTTCCCGTGAAACCTTAGACCAAATGCCGATAAGGGCTGCATCGACCTGTTCGGTAAAATCCTGTATTACAGCTCCATGACACGCTTCTCTTCTCACAACGGGATCGGAGCGTAAGTCAATCGCAGCGGTCCGACATCGGTCCGCCTCGGGGGAAACTGCCGACGCAGATGTCGGCGCAGGCAAGAGGGCAAGGCCAATCGAACATTGGCATTGAGGGGCGTTGTGCGCCTCGTTTTCTCGAGCCTGTAAGCCAAAAAGGAAAGCCTATGGCCACTGTATCCGGTGCACACGCTCATGCCGAGCCTCGCCCGATGACCAGCGCCGAGAAGAAAGTGATTTTTGCTTCTTCGCTCGGTACTGTCTTCGAATGGTATGATTTTTATCTTTATGGTTCGCTCGCTGCGATTATCGGCGCGCAATTCTTCAACGTCGCCGGTGCCGATGGCAAGCCGATGTTTGATGAAGCGACCCGCAACATCTTCTCGCTTCTGGCGTTTGCCGCAGGCTTTATCGTGCGTCCCTTCGGCGCGCTTGTTTTCGGCCGGATCGGCGATCTCGTCGGCCGCAAATACACCTTCCTTGTGACCATTCTGATCATGGGTCTTTCGACCTTTGTGGTGGCTTTGTTGCCAAGCTCGACAAGCATCGGCATTGCTGCACCAATCATCCTCATTGCGCTTCGCCTGTTGCAAGGCTTGGCGCTTGGCGGTGAATATGGCGGTGCTGCAACCTATGTGGCCGAACATGCACCACATGGTCGCCGTGGGTTTTACACCTCATGGATTCAGACAACGGCCACACTCGGTCTGTTCCTGTCCCTGATCGTTATTCTCACAACCCGCACCATTATTGGCGAAGCCGAATTTGCGGCTTGGGGCTGGCGCGTGCCTTTCGGCGTATCGATTGTTTTGCTTGGCGTTTCCGTCTGGATCCGTCTGCAGCTCAGTGAATCGCCTGCGTTCCAAAAAATGAAGGACGAAGGCAAGCACTCGACCGCACCTTTGACCGAAGCTTTCGGTCAGTGGAAGAATGCCAAGATCGCGCTTCTTGCGCTTTTCGGTCTTGTGATGGGCCAAGGCGTTGTTTGGTATACGGGCCAATTCTACGCCCTGTTCTTCTTGCAATCGATCCTCAAGATCGACGGTTATACGGCTAACCTTCTCATCGCCTATTCCTTGGCGGTCGGAACGGTCGGCTTTATCATCTTCGGCGCTTTGTCGGATAAAATCGGTCGTAAGCCGATCATTCTTGCCGGCTGCTTGCTGGCGGCTTTGACCTATTTCCCGCTCTTTGGTGCTTTGACCAAGAATGCCAATCCAACGCTGGCCAATGCCCTTGAAACCGTCAAGGTTCAGGTTGTAGCCGACGCGGCGGATTGCGGTGACTTGTTCAACCCAATCGGCACCCGGAAATTCACGTCATCGTGCGACTTGGCACGTGATGCACTGTCAAAGGGCGCTATTCGCTACACGTCCAACCTGACGGCAGCGGCTGGTGAAAAGGCTAAGGTTGTTGTCAACGACAAGGAAATTGCTGTTTTCAAAGATGGCAAGCTTGACGCTGATTTCGGCAAAAACCTGACGGCGGCAGCCGTTGCTGCAGGCTATCCAAAAGCAGATGATGCGGGCAAAGTGAAGATCTCGGGTGTGTTTGATATCTTCAGCTCGCAAACGCTGACCATCATCGGTATTCTGACCATTCTCGTTGTCTATGTGACGATGGTGTATGGCCCGATTGCCGCAGCGCTTGTCGAACTGTTTCCGACCCGCATCCGGTATACCTCCATGTCCCTGCCCTACCACATCGGCAATGGCTGGTTTGGTGGCTTATTGCCAGCAACCGCTTTTGCTCTCGTGGCGCAGACGGGTGATATTTACTACGGGCTTTGGTACCCAATCGGCTTTGCGCTGATTACCTTTGTTGTTGGCCTTATCTTCATTCCGGAGACAAAAGACCGCGACATCTATGCGCATGACTAAGCGCACGCTTTGAACCATCCAAGGAAAAGGCCCCGCTCGCGCGGGGCCTTTTTTATTCATCGATTGCACGATCACTCACATACGGTGCGAGGGCGCATATCCCAGCCCCAACCCGGTACCCACACGCGCTCTCTTACGACGTAGCACTCATCGGGCGGAGGTGCCCATCCATAATGCGGACGATGGTGCCAGCGGGCATAGCCATAATCTTGGGTGTAGCCGTAAGAGCCACCATAGCCCCCGTGGCTTTGATTGGAGATTGCCGCGCCGAGTGCTAAGCCGCCAATGATACCAACAGCCGCAGCCGCGCCAGGATCCCATCCGCCACGGGCAGCGGCGGGTTGCGAAATGGCAAGCGACAAGGAAGCCACAGCCGCAAGCGCCAACGCTGCTTGGCGGATCAGCGAGCGGCTTTTGAAACGCGATAAGATGAACGACATTTGACCCTCCTTGAGGAAATTCGGCCTGACGACTCATTCAGGATTTCACCGATATTCTCGCCGCTGCCGTGAATAGCCCATGAACCGATTGCGGCGAAAATGGGACAGGTAAAACGGGAGACTTGCCTTGAAACGCATCAAAGGGTATCCAGTGCCCGCGTATCGACGCCCAGATGCCGGTTTAGCTCAGCTGGTAGAGCAACGGTTTTGTAAACCGTAGGTCACCTGTTCGATTCAGGTAACCGGCACCATTTCCCCCAAACTGGGGCACAAAATACGGCAATCCACCATGAGTAGCGGACCGAAAATGCGTAAACTCTAGCGTTCGGCTAGATTTGCGACATGAATCTTGTGCAAACAGAAGCTGCTCCCACTGCCTATCGTTTCTATGATTTCGCGTTCCGCGCCATTCGCGCGGCGCGGATCGACCGGGCTTTTGATCGCGTCGGTGGCGCACGCGGCGTGATTTTCGCGCTGCATCGCGTAAGGCCCTATCAAGACAAGCCGTTTCAACCGAATCTCGGATTGGAAGTTACACCTGATTTTCTCGAAGCCACCATTCGCCACACGCAATCGCGCGGCTTTCCCTTTGTTTCCTTGGACGAAGCGCTACGTCGGCTCGACACTCATGATAGCGGCAATTTCGCGGTCATGACGTTGGATGACGGCTATTATGATACAGCCGAGCATGCGCTCCCTGTTTTGGAAAAACATGGGGTGCCCGCAACGGTCTATATCGCGAGCGGATTTGCGGACCGGTTACACCCGCTCTGGTGGCTGACCCTTGAGGAAGCCATCAAACAGTCGCCATCGCTTATTTTCCCTGACCCCGAAGGCGCCATTGGATTGGCAACCGATACTGTTTGCAAGAAGCGGGAAGCGTTTCGGCAGGTGCATGACCGCATTTTGGAAATGTCGCCCGATACCGTTGAAACGCTGATGGGCGACCTTGCCAAACAGGCGGGTATCGATGCTATCGCTTTGTGTGAAGCGACCTGTCTTGATTGGTCGGGCATTATTGCCCTTGCACGCCATCCTTTGATTACGATTGGTGCGCATACGGTTAGCCACCCCGTCCTGGCCCGTTGCAATGCGCCTGAGGCGATGGTGGAGATGGCGCGCTCGCGCGCTGCCATCGAAGACCACATCGACAAGCCGGTGCGGCATTTGGCCTATCCAAACGGCGGACAGGGCCATGCCGGCCCGCGCGAATTTTCAATGGCCAAAGCATTGGGTTTTGCCTCGGCCACGACAACGCGCCCTGGACTTATTTATCAAGCGCAAGATCAATGGCCAACGGCATTGCCGCGTGTGTCCCTCAACGGGTTTTTTCAAAGCATAGAGCGGCTCGATACGATGTTATCGGGCGCGCCCTTTGTGTTGCGCAATTTGGGATCCAGACTCAACATATCGTAGGTGGGCCTATCAATGTTCCGTGTAGACATTCCTGTTGATCCCGACCAGGATTTATCCATTACCCAAGGTTTGATCAAACAACCTGCGATTAAGCCTGCCCGTGCTTGGCGGGTTGCCCCTGATTTTCCCGACGACCCGCATCAGCCAAAGGAATTAAAACAAACCGGACCTGCCAAAGCGTTTACCGAAATCTCCCTCATCGACCATGTTCGTTTCCACGCGGAACAGGATGGCGAGCGTATTGCTATTGATGATGGTCAATCCACCATTTGTTACAAAGCGCTTTTACAAAAAGCATTGATACTAAGCCAAACCATTCGATCCCACACAAAGGATCGGGAAGCGCTTGGCGTGGCGATCAAAAATTCCATTGCGCTTCACATTGCTTTGCTCGCCTGTATTGCCGCCAAACGGCCTTACATCGCGATGGATATGAACAGTCCAAACGAGCGGAATAGAGATATTTTAAAAAAATCGAGTCTTCGCGCCATCATTAGCCATAAAGACACGCCGCTTGATGGATTCGATTTGGCAGACGACCAATGCGTTATCAGCATGAATGATAATGCAAACCCAATGCTTGATGAGGTAAGCCTTCCTGATCTGCCGACTACCGATACAGAGAAGCCTGCCATTATTCTCTATACGTCGGGCAGCACGGGCGAGCCGAAAGGTATCGTCAATTCTGAAAAGGCGGTTTTAGAACGGGTGAGGCACTATATCCATTCCGCGGGCTTTACGCACGACGATGTGTTTCTTCCGTTAAGCTCGGCATGTACGATTGCGGGAACACGCGAATGTTTTACAGCTTTGGCGGTTGGTGCCACATTGGTGCTCGCCAGTCCCGATGAAACGGGGCTGCACGGGATCCGTTCATTGATCCAACAAAAAGGCGTCACGGTTCTAAACGGCGTGCCAGCCGTTCTAAGAGCGTTGATGATGGGTGCAACGGATCATCAGCAAGAGTTTCAATCTATTCGCCGGATCCGCGTCGGTGGTGATCGCATTTTACCGCAGGATATTGAGCTGTTCTTTTCCACCTGTTCGCAGGATTGCCGCATTCAAGCCAGCTATTCTTCCACCGAAACGACAGCGACCTATTATGAAGTTCCGCGCGAGCCTGACAAGCGGACGACAATGGTCGCGGCCGGTTATCTCCATTCCGGTGTATCGTATCGCATCGAGCCAATTGAGGCCGATGATTCCGCATCCAATGATGAAGGTGAATTGGTGATCAAGAGCCCCTATGTAGCGCTCGGCTATTGGCGCGATGGACGTATCGAAGCAGGGGCGATTGAGAACGACCCTGACGATCCGAAAGCGCGAGTGTTTCATACCGGCGATCTCGTACGCCAACGAGCCGACGGGTTGCTTGAGATTATCGGACGAAAAGATCGGCAAGTTAAAATCAATGGCAAGCGGGTGGAGCCTGCAGAATTGGAATTATGCTTGCGTCGCCTCTCAGGTATTCTCGATGCGGCCATCATCACGGTGTCGGATGCGGATCAACAAAGACTAGTCGCCTTTGTTGATGAAGCACCCGATGCTACGCCACTAAGGGACGGCATCGACCCGATCCGGCACTATTTGCGTGACCATTTGCCATCCTCGCTGCAGCCGACGCGTCTTCATCGGATTCAGCGCATTCCACGCCTTCCTAGCGGCAAGCAAGATCAAACGGCATTGCTCTCGATTGATGAAGAAGTGAAGGGCAAAGAAGATGCACAGATCAATGGTACCCATTCCTTCAGCAGCGAAAAGGATCCGAATCTATCGATCATTGCTAAAGAATGGCGAAATGTATTGGGTAAAACCTCATACCGATCCGACCGTACCTGGGACGAATGCGGCGGAGATTCGCTCGCTTTAATAAAGCTCGTCTTCCTGCTCGAAAACGCCATTGGCCATAGCCTTAGACTGTCTGATTTTCAGCCTGATATGACACCGGACGATATGGCTAAACTCATACCCCAAAATGCGGTTGAGAGGCCTGTTCCAAAAGCAAATATCGCTCAACCACAAGTCTTTTTATTGCCCGGCCTTACCGGCGAGGGACCAAGCCTTGCCGCATTCAGGAAAGAGCTTTCGCCCCACATGAATGTTCATTTGGTCGATTTCCCCTCTTGCACCTACATGATTGCGGGGCGCGATACAATAATGGATATGGTGGACGCGACATTAGAAACGATCGAGCGTGTTAAGCCCTGTGGGCCCATTCACCTCTTAGGCTATTCGCTCGGCGGAAGTGTTGCCTATTTGACGGCGAAGGTACTACACGAGCAAGATCGGACAATTGGTCTATTGGCTATTTTGGATAATAACGTCCATCGCCGTCGTGAAATCCAATGGGTGCCTAAACACTTTAAGGTCAGTTTTTATCCAAATGATAATGTACAACGCGCGACCTTCGTTGAAAAAATAATTGAAACATCGGCCATTTTAATAAGCCATCCGAAATTCCGATGGGTCCTTTCCCGCGCATCCCATTTTAAGTATTCTTGGCTACCCAACAGCTTACGGTTTACGGTTAGAAATTCGATCTGGGAGTCCCTGCAATCTCGCGCCTTTGATCGATGGGTCAAACAGGCTGATGCCACGCCCTTGCCGGTTGAAGCCAAAATTATGGTATCAGAACATGCAAGACCGAATGTGCCGGATGATTTGGGCTGGAGCACGTATATCCGCGATGTTTCGCTTTATCCTATCAAGGGCAATCACCATTCGATGTTGCGTCAACCCAACCGCGATGCCTTGGTGACATTGGTTACCGATCTCGTTCGGCAAACGGCACAAGCAGATCCTTTAGGGAAATGAATAGACCTTGATATAGTCGATATCGAAATGCGCCGGAAAGGGTGTCGTATCATCCGGCGGGCCTGCCCAATGGCCGCCAATGGCCAGGTTGATCAAGAGATACATTGGCTGATTTATATCAGGTGGCGTCGAGGCGGTTGCCACTTTTAAGCCATTCAAAAACCAATCAATTGATTGGGCATCCCATTTCATCCCAAAGGTGTTATACCCTTTCGATAAATCAACCGTATCAATGGGAATGACGGTTTCAGAACGACCGCCATTGCGTGAGGAATGGACAGATCCGTAATAGCGATCGGCTCTGTTGCCAATTTCTTCCATGATGTCGATTTCAGGTGGCCAGCCGCCTTTCACAGGCAAAAGCCATAGAGCGGGCCAAAGACCCGCACCACGCGGCAAGCGCGCCCGCATTTCAACATAGCCATAGGTGAAGGAGAAGGATTTTGACGTGTTCAACATGCCGGATAAATAGGGCAAGCCATGAGAAGCGGATAATTGATACCCCTCTGCCTTCAGCGCCGTTAGCGACAGGATTCCGCTCTTAATTTTGAAGGGCGTGATAGAGCTCAAGGGCTCCGCCTCGCGCCCGGGACGGGGATCGAGATAATATTCTAGCTCGTGATTATCCGCATTGCTGCGCGCGCCCCACGGATAGGCCGGCTCCCATATTCCGCCCTCCCAATCGCCCGTCAGACGTAAGCGATCAAACTCCTCCGCAAAGACCAACCGCATGCCGGATTTGGGATCCTGCTGGGGTTGTGCAGCAATGGGCGTTATCGGCTGCCCGGTCGTTTGATGCGGGATGGTCAACGGCCTGATCATGAAGTGGCTTGCTTCGAACATCAAAAGGCACACGGCCATGCTGATTAAGCCCATAAGAAGGGTAACTTGTTGGCGATTAAGGGCACCTTGAAGCGCCAACAAACCCAATACCATTAAGGTAACAAGCGTACCTGAAACTGTATTGGCGATGGCCTGTCCGGCAATGCCCGCTAAAAAATTTCCGCAATACATAAAGCCTATGAGCGAGATCAGCGCCGGAACCATCAGCACGATGGCTTCATGGAGCGGCTTTTTGGAAAGCGCGATGGAAATCGGCAAAAGCCAGGTTGCAATGGAAAGCGGGACGGCGCTGACGCTTAATAAAATCGTAGCATCAATCGCGGTCGAGAATTTTGGAAAAATTGCACCGATTAAGAAGGAGGCGAAAGGTAACAGAACGGTCAATGGCAGCGATAGGCCTAAAAGGATCAGCTTGGTTTGTTGGAAGATACCTTTAGATCCCTGCCCTTCAGGCGTTCGACCGATTTCCGAAATCAGCTTCGGGTAAAAAGCCTGTCCAATCGCGCCCACAGTTCCGACCACAATATAACTCAGATTGGCACCAAAGGCGAAAAGTCCGAAATCCCACGCATTGGATAAAGCGGATGAGATCCAACGGTTGGCAAACAGATAAATCAGCCAAAGCGTCGAAAAGATAAACAGCGGCAAAGCGGAGCGCAGCAGTTTCAGATGCTTTTTAACGTTGAAAAAGCTTACCTTCCCCGGCTGGGCGAAGAGAAGTGCAAAGCTTCCATACCAAACCAATAAAACGGCAAAGCATCCGGTTGTTCCCCCCAATGCCAAACCCATCAGACGCGGAAATGTCATCGCCAGCTGAAGGCCTAAAGCCAATGCGGTAAATTCCCATAAGTTGGACGAGGCGCGATAGATTGTAACCGGACCAACGGCGATCATCGCCGCTATAGCGCCGATCAGCGTGATGGCGATATCAAGCGCGGACAGGCCGGCATAGCCCTGCATGGTCAGCACAAAGATGGGTGCAAAGCCTACAAGGAGAAACCCGCCGAGCATCAACCGCGCTTCTAAAATATCATGGGCGCCATAGGCATGGTTCGAACCCAAAGCCAATTCACGATCGGCCAGTTGCGACAGGCCTAGATCACTTCGCGCGGTTAATTGAAAGAATGTGGTTAAAAGGGCAAATGCTCCAAAGGATTCTGGACCCAGCATCATGGGAGCGGCAAATGTTGTACCGGCGCTAAGCGCCGTAACAACCGCCGCACCGATGGCATAGGCTGCCGGATGGCCGAGATAGCTTAATCCTCGCCAGGCCTTTAACCGGACGAGGCTTGATTGAGCGAAGGAAGCATGTGGTGATGGGATATCCGATGTTAATGCCGGCTTCATGCCTCGGCACCGCGCCTTGGACGGCTTACAACATCATCAATGATACCGCCCACACGGCGTGAAATGACGCCCCAATCAAGCGCTACACGCGCATGCTCCAAAGCGCCCTTTGAGCATTGCTCATACAGTTCGGGCGAGGCAACAAGGCGCATAATGGATGCCGCCAAAGACTGGGCCGTCACCGCTTCCGCAATGATCCCCGTTTCACCATCGGTGACTTGCTCGACCAAGCCCCCAACAGGCGTTGCAATGACCGGTAGAGCCGCAGAGAATGCGGATGCAGCGACGCCTGATTGGCTTGCCTCAATATAGGGAAGAACAACCGCATCGGCATCGATCAGCGCATCAGAAATTTCGGTATCATCGACCCAGCCATTGTGAATGGTAATGCCCGCTAAATCGTGAAGCGCATCGCGGTAGGGCGTCAAATCGCCTGAACCGACAATGGATAATTCCAACGCCCTGCCCTGTGCAACGGCAATTTTATAGGCCTCGAGTAAAAGGCCAAGTCCTTTATAGGCAACGATTCTGCCAAAAAAGAGCAGTTTGAAAGGACGATTAATGGGAAAGCGACGCGGCGCAATGATTTCGTCGCCAAAGGTGAAGGCGCCATGCGGTATCGTGTAGATCCGATCGGAGGGAAACCCATAAAGCCGAACGGCCTCTTTCGCGACGTGATCGCTTAAGGCGATCAGCGCATCGGCGGCTTTAACTTCCCACCCCATGACGACACCGCGCATGGGATAGCGATCACCCGGATGCGGCTCGGCATCATGAAGTACCAACACAAACCGACTTGCTGCGCGACGCAAGACAGGCAACGCAGCAAGATCCCAGATGGACTGAAAGGCGCATAAAGCGACATCAGGCCGAAACTCTTCCATTGCACCAAAAAATTCTGCGCCTATTCGGGGTAAACCCAAAAGTGCAAAGCCCGCCGCGAGCTTGCCCGAAAGTGATGCTTTATTACCCTCAAAGATTCGAACCGATTGAAGGGGTAAATCGGTGGAGCCACTGATCTCGCGTTCGAGATCCGATGATGATGCGGCCGATATCGCAATCTCGGTTCCGGGAAGATCGCGTAAGCCCCGCGCCAATGCGCTTGAAAATTTGGCACCTGCCCCTTCCTTGCCCCAATGCCACAAGAGAACGCGGCGAGTATCGGCAGTTGCATGATCCGCATAAATTGGTTGCACCATCTATTATGCCTCCCCTTTGTAGACGAGGCGAAGGGATGGCGCACCATCGCGCAACAAGAACCAAAACACGATAAATCCGCTCAAAATAGGCGTCGCAAAAATATCGGCTTCGGTAATGCCATTTAACAAAATGAGACCAACGATCACATCGCGGTATAATTTTGGACGAACGAAATAGGAGCGAATGGGAATCGCGACGAGAGCAAGGCCCGGCACTAATCCGACAATTCCGAGCGATAACGCCATTTGCAAATACATTTGATGGGCATTCACCGGATTACCAAAAAACCGAAGCGGGGCACTGGCCAGCATCAATTGCTCGGTGCCGTTAAAGCCCCATCCGAATATCGGCTTTTCAAGGATATGCTCGATGGCGGAGGACCAAATCTCGGTACGTCCGGTCATCGTCGTGATTTCGCTGACCTGCCCCGTTCGGCTGATCGACTCCATCACACTTTGCAGATTGAGCTCAATTCCTGCGGCAAAAAAGAGAAAAGCGATGGCTAAGAAAAGGGCTGCACCAAAGGCGAGGCGTCGTGCAATCGCCGTATAGCGAACAGCGATCAAAAAAGTAATCGCTATGAGCGCGATCATCATCGTTCGATCGCCCGATAGGCCCAAGGCTATCGACCCGAAGGCCGCGTGGAGCAAGGCCGGTTCAATGGAAATCATCCGCCTTGAAAGACAGGCAATGGTGAACACAAGATAGAGGCCAGCCAAATGCCCAAAATTATTGGGGTGATCGGTAAGACCCATAAACCGGAATGTGCTTTCAACATCGGAGGGCGGCATCCAAACCGAGTCCGGCATAACGAAGGCCAATGCAAAGCTTATGGCTATAAACGCGAAGAGCGACCGGAAAATCGTGATCAGGATCGCATTAAGCTCGACATACTGAATGGCCAAACACGCCAAGACAACATAGGAGATCCAGCCCAATGCCGACGCCGCTGTGTAAAGGGGCACCGGCGACCATACTGCCGAAAAGGCGGCATAGAGACCCAGAAACGACAATAAATATCCTGCCGGTTGAAGCAGTAGCGGAACAACCGATTTCCACTCTATTATGCCCCATAGTAACAGACTTGCCCAAATAACGAGCTTGGCACCATTTTGAACGTTAAGACCAACATCTCCTGCTGTCCTTATCCCAAAACCCATGTTTAAGCCGATGGTGATGAACGCCAAGAGCGCAATAAGGATCGACCGCTGGTTTAATCTCCATAATACACCACGTTGCTCATCATCATTGGATCGCCGGAAATCGGACGATAAGAGATAGGATGCGATCGTCATTTCGTGCCCTCTGTGGTCTCACCATTCGCTAAGCGATCAGCGATCCGAAGGCGGAGAACGGGCCAAGCAAAGGCAAAGCCCACCAAAGCGGCAAGAACGAGCGTCGCAATGGACATCAATATCGGGTTTGGAAATGTCGGGTTCATCGGCAGCACCGCATCGGCAACGCGTTCGGCATCGGGCCCGATTTCATTGTGATGTTGGGTTGCTTCAACCAATTTTTGACGAATGCCTGCGAATTCAACAGCGGTCGCGGTGCGCTCATCCGAGAGTTCCGCAATTTTAAAGCTCGAAGAAGCGTTGTTGTCAGCTACGCGACGGAGCTCTGCTTCGCGCGTGGCGAGTTCAACCAGTCGCGAGCGAAGCCGTTCCATCAATTGTTCACTGTTATCGAGTTTATGGCGAACCTGACGGTCTAAATAGGCCGTTGCCAGGGCGTCGGCCATTCGCACCGATTTAGCCGGATCATTCGACCAATACCCAAGACGAACCGTGTAAGATTTACGATCACGGGATACAACAAGGTGGTTTTGAATTTCCCGCACGGGTTCTAAAGCCTTAACGTTTGCTTTGTTAAAGAGAGTACCACTGGACTTTGAAAATTCGGGGTCGGTCGCTAAACCAAGCCGATCCATCACATCGGCTGATAGAGGCAGTGAAGCCATCACGTCCAATTCGGATTGGACGGCACCCTCATCCAATAATTGCTTTAACGCCTGTCCGTGGCTGCTCGGTCCTGACTCATCGGTCGCACGCAAGATGAGGGTAACGGTGGCCTCATAGCGTCTTGGCAAAAAAGGCCATGCGGCTAGGCTACAAAGGACGACGATTAAAAATCCAATCGCAAATCGTGTAACCGGTGAATTGCGCTTTTGAGTCTCGTGCGACCGACCTGAGCTACGCTCGCTTGCAGCAGCAGGGTTTTGTGTGAAGCTTTCATAGGAGCGAGCATTGATTTGAACGTCAGCCATGTCTCTACTTTCTTGCGTGAGGCTCAAGCAGAACCTCTTGGTTTCGGGGGAATTGTCGGGCGTCTTGTTTTTAAGTTCTGGCAAGGGCGTAAAATTGATTTCGCAACATGGGCCCTGCCAAACGGAACATGGCGTAAAGACCAAGCGTCGCGATAAATTGAGAACGTGTGAGAAATCCGATCCGAAGACACTCGCTCCGGAAACGAATCTCATTTCGGAGATACGCAAGATTTCCGCGCCGGCCGCGTTGCGCGAGGCTCGTTCTTATGCGCAGCAACACCTTGGGCAACACATGAAAACGCGCACCCTTTGTCATCAGGCGGACCCAAAGATCATAATCTTCTAATAATCCGAAATCGGCGCGATAGCCGCCGACGCGGGTAAGGGTCGATGTACGAATAAGAATAGCCGAATGGGCGATCACATTGCGCCACCGTAACGCCATCGCCAGCGCATCATGCTCCGTTGGCGATACTTTCATCTTTTCCGTAGGCTCGCCAACGGTGAACTCGCTGGCCCAGCTTGAAATCAGATCGGTTTCTGGATGTTCTTTAATATAGGCAAGTTGCAGCGCCAGCCGATCCGGCATGCAAATGTCATCGCTATCCATCCGCATAACAAAATCGCCGTCGCAATAGGCAAGACCGGCATTCAACGCATGGGCCAATCCGCTATTGGAGGGTAATGCAACGATGGTTAAATCGGGACCACGGCGATCGGCACCATAAAAGGAAATGACATCATGCTGGTCCTGTCCGACATAGCCGTCTAAAACGAGTACGATCCGATCGGGCGTAACGGTTTGCGCATAAAGACTTTCGAGCGCTTCGGCGAGGTTATGGCCGTTTTCGCCCTTATGCGTTGACATTAAAACATTGACGCCATTTTTCTCGCGGCGTGCCATTTGGGTCGTGGATACATCATTCATCGTGCACCTCTTTTGGAAAAGACAACGACAGGTGTTTTGAGGAGGATGACAAGATCGCGCCAGACGCTCAGCGTTGACACATAGGTTTGATCAAGCGCGACCCGTTGGGCATAGGAAACATCGTTACGACCGCTGATCTGCCATAGGCCCGTAATGCCTGGGCGAACCGAAAGATATTCGGCACTGGCATTGCCATAATGACGCAGCTCACCTTGGGTGACAGGACGCGGTCCGACAAGGCTCATATCGCCATAGAGAACGGTTACGAGCTGCGGTAATTCATCGAGACTGGTACGGCGCAAGAAGCGGCCAATCGCGGTAATTCGAGGATCGAAGGTAAGCTTTTGTTCGCGCTCCCATTCCTCTCCGGCTAAAGGATGATAAGAGAGATATTCATTCAAGCAATGATCCGCGCCCAAAATCATGGTACGAAATTTGAGGCAGCCAAAGGGCACGCCATGTCGGCCAATTCGCGTATGCCGATAAAAGACCGGGCCACCATCAAGCGCTACAAGAATACTGACAATCAAGAAAACCGGGCTGAGGAGAATTAGCAAGATACTGGCACCAATCACATCGATCAGGCGTTTGACCGAATGGGTTACATAACGGCGTTGCCGGAGCAAAGCTGCGCCGCGGCTATGAACTTCACTGGTGCTCATCTTTGCCCCCTCATTACGCCCAACGCGACTTGTGAGGACAACGCTTGACTGGAGCCTTTAGACGATGGGAAAAGTGCTAATCGGCGATAATACGTAAGTGGAGGCTGGACCTCGTGCGCTTTGCCTGAAAAGGGGAGAGATCAATTTGATCGATCACGATCAGATCGATGACCGGACGCTGCGTTCCTTGATCCGCCAAAGGGCCATTCTACTCGCGGGGCACAAAACAAGCCGCGTCTTTGGGCGCCTTGATTGTCGGCAGGGTCAACGCATGCAACGGTCCAACCGCGTCTTTTTTGCGAGCACTATCGAGGCCAAAGGCCTAGGCTTTCGCCCATGCGGGCAGTGTTTAAGGGGGGAGTTTTTGTCTTGGCGGACGCAAAACCCTTAATTGCATAGGCCCCCTGCCCGATTTATAAGATTCCGTGTAGTGTGAGAGCCCTATCCTTGCTTCGATACTGGAATGTTGCGTGACCAAGACACCAAGCCTCGCTTTTGTGAACAGTGATACGGATGAGGCGCAAACCGCTGGAAACCGCCTTCGGGCGCGTTACGGCGAGGTTTTGCCGGAACAGGCCGACATCGTTGTGGCTTTGGGTGGTGACGGGCTGATGCTCTCCTCCTTGCATCGGTTGATGGGTACGGGGAAGCCGATCTACGGCATGAACCGTGGATCCGTCGGTTTCCTGATGAATGAATATTCCGAGGACGGGTTGATCGAGCGGCTAAGTGCGGCTGAAAAAAGCGTCGTCCATCCGCTTTTGATGCACGTAACAGACGCGGCAGGGCGGGTTTCGGACGCGCACGCGATCAATGAAGTCTCGGTCTTCCGGCAATCCTATCAGGCGGCAAAATTACGCATTTCGATCGATGGCAGGCCAAGGCTTGAAGAATTGGTGGCTGACGGGATTTTGGTGGCAACGCCTGCGGGATCAACCGCTTATAATCTTTCGGCCAATGGACCGATCTTGCCGCTTAACGCACCGATGTTGGCGCTGACCCCGATCTCGCCTTTTCGTCCGCGGCGCTGGCGCGGGGCCATTCTGCCCGATAGCGCCCATATCACGCTCGAAGCGTTAGAGGCCGATAAAAGGCCCGTGAACGCGGTGGCTGACCATGTGGAATTTCGATCGGTACAAAGCATTCGCGTTTCGATTGATCACTCGATTGATCTCGTGATGTTGCACGATCCCGGCCACAGCTTGGACGAGCGCATCTTGCGCGAACAATTCGGCGGCTAGCCGAGCCTTAGGCCGCGACTGAAAAAGAGCCTGAGGGCTTGGCCGTTGCGCGTAAAAACGCCGCCTCGCATTCGATCATCACCGCAACGGTAAAGCCGCATTGCTTCAAAAGCTTTCTGAACGCCACGCCATCGGACTTCGTGATCATTTCATGGATGGTGGCTGGCACTTCTCCCGAAAGCGATGCCAAGAGATCGATCACCACTTCCAACGCACCGTTTAATAAAGCAATGGCAATCAGTTTCGGGGTTACGCAATCAAAGCGGATAAAGGCCGAGATATAGGCACGCCGAACCTCACCTTCAGCCGCCCATAAAAGCGCAATCAATGCCTGCTCGACGAGATCAGGTTCCCTTTTATCATCGATCATATCGACAATGGTTTTCAACCGCGCCGAGGCCAATGCGGCCCATATGTCGTCATTCAGATCGCTTCGTGCTTCAATGGCGCCGAGGATGGATTCAGATCGGCTGAACCGTTCGATCATGCGGATGTAAGAAAACGATGCAATGATGGCCGATGGATTGTCGAGCAAGTGAAGAAGCGTTGCCTCTTCGCCGATTTCAACCAAGGCCGCTGCGACAGGCGCCTTAACAGGACTAGCTTTCGCTAATGCCGCAAGACATGGCGCATTGCCAATCATAACAAGATCAACCAGCGCCTCCGTTGACAGGTAAGGGATGAGAACGGAGAGCTGTTGAGCCGCATTGGTTGCGCGTTTCATGTCCTCATTGTTCATCATCGCTCTCCCGTTTCGTGAATTGGGTTAAATCAAGCGGCTTCGACGGATGGTGCGCTTTGGGCGATTGGGTATGCGGCTTTGTCGACGATGATGGTATTAAGGTCGCCGTCGCATTGGGGGATGATGCTTTATTGGCGCCAGGAACCCCCGCTACGTCCTTTGGGAAATAAGATGGCGTGTCGGGCGTAAATTTCTCAGGTTCGGTCCACAGAGCGACAACAACCGGATTAAGCGGTGTAACCGTGCCGACATTTCTGAAGAGGCTAAAAAGAGCGGGGCCATCCGGATGCGCGTATGCGAGCGGGGCTACTGGTGGCTCGTCTTTTTCATCGACAAATACGGCAGCAGGAAGTGGCGCATTGCCTGCTTTGGTATGCAATTGCGATAGCAACTCTTTAACATCGCCAACGCTTTTTGATTTGCCCGTTGAGGGATCGAAAAACAAAGCTGGATTTGATTTCGCAGCCTCGGGAAAGAGGGTCGATGCCGCTGTTTCCGGATGGGTTTCGCTGTTGCGGAGCAATCCGGCGGCACCATTGGCACCCAACACATGCGCGATGTAAAGATCGGCCGCATCGGGTTTGCGGCCCAACGCATCGGACAGGCTGGCTGCGTTGGAACGCGTCAATGCGCCAGCCATCAAGCTGGCAATTTTGGGATCCGATCGAAGCTTTAAAATTTCATTCCGCATTGCCGGATCCGGCACGTCGAGGTGTCCGGATTTGGTTTCAACCACCGCAGAGGCATAACGCGACAGGCCTAATTGGGGACCTGATTCTTTTAACGTTTTAAGCCAAGTCTGTTCGACAAATTGAAACAGGCCCGTTGCCGATGAACCCGTTGCTTTGGCCTTCGGGTCGAGGGACGATTCTTGTTTCGCCGTTTTGAGGAGATAGGAAAAATCGGTACCGCTTTTCTGAGCCCCTTCGCGGATCGCGTTAATGACCGTATCCGCCCCTTCTTTGACGCCGTTTTTTGGCGCGGCCGGCGTGGTGAAAAGCATAAACATCGAAGCCCCGCATCGTTGCGCGCTCCTCAAGAACGCTAAGGTTACAATCGCAAATTGTGGTAAACAAAGTATGAATCACGGGAGATCCGGCTTTTATGACGATGACCTATCTCGCCTATGAGGATCGGCTGATCCCCATGATGGAAGCGCCTGACCATTCCCGGTCGGAAATAGCGCTTGAAGCGATCATGGCGTCTCGGCCAGAGACTCTTGCCTTGTGCGGAATGACAGGCATTGGCGATCTTCAGCAGGTCGCGTCACGCTTGGCGGTTCAAGAAGCCCTTCTGGATTTGCCCGATGGGCATACCAAGCTTTGGGCTGTTTTGGGTGAGACACCCGGGTCCATCCGCGCGCTGACCGCTTCTTGGCCTGTGCTGCCACGGGTAAGCGGGCTCATCTTTTCGCCTTTCCGGCTTTTGGCGGAATTCGGCCTCGCTTTGCATAGGCCCCTCAACCAATGGCCCGACGCGCTTCGCATGGGCCGTAATCTGACGGTGCTGATGGCGCTGAGTTTGAAGATACGCGCCTATGAATGCGTATCATCGGAAACGGATTTATCCCTTGCCCATGCTCTGGCTGTACAGGACGGATTTAATGGCGTGGTGACGATGCGAAATAACGCCTAGCCACCCTTCGGTCGGGTGATCGAGAATAGATCATCCACAACCGCATAATCGGTATAGCCACACCGTGCGATGGTACCTGCGGCGACAATATCGAAACGCCCCTCTTTAATGTAGGCCTCATTGATATAAATGCCGACAACGTGACCGAGAACGAGAAAAGAATTAACCGAGTTACCATCGGAGTCGGTGAGTTCTTTAATCTCAACCAATTTGCATTCAAGCGCTACGGGCGAGGCTTTGACGCGTGGTGGTTTTACGAGCGTCGACGGTGCCGTTTCTAGGCCTGCATGAATGAATTCGCTCGTACCGCGGGGTAAAGGTGCGGAGGTTGCGTTCATCTCGTTGCGCAAATCAAAGGTCACAAGATTGCAAACAAATTCGCGCGTTTCGGCAATAAAGCTGACCGAATCCTTTGGCCCTTCACTCGCAAAGCCAACAATCGGCGGACGCGATGAAAACGCGTTGAAGAAAGAATAAGGCGCCAAATTGACGGAGCCATCGGCACCGAGCGAGCTGATCCATCCGATGGGTCTGGGCGCGACAATGGCTTTAAACGGATCGTGGGGAAGTCCGTGGCCATTGGTTTGGGTATCATAAAACATGGATCATGCTTTCACAGCAAAATGGGTTACAATTTCGTCGAGCGCCGGACGCGGCCGATCGATCGGCGCTTCGCTTGCGCGACCAATATGGATGAAGCCCGCAATCCGCTCGCCTTCAGCTAAGCCTATTAGTTCGAGCACGCGCCGGTCATAGGCAAACCATTCGGTCAGCCAGGCCGTGACAAAGCCCATGGCGTTGGCAGCAAAGGTCAAAGCGGTGCAAACGGCACCCGCGGATAGCTCTTGCTCCCATTCGGGGATTTTGACATGGGGCGCGCTTTTACTGACAACCGCAATCACCAGAGGCGCGCGGGCAAGGCGGTTGCCTTCCACCTTCACCATATCTTCCGTGGCGTCGGGATGAAGCGCTCTATAGCGCTCTGCAATCAATCGTCCGGCCTCCACCCTCGCATCGCCTTCAAATACGATAAAGCGCCATGGGGCCAATTTGCCGTGATCAGGAATGCGGGAGGCAATTTTTAAGAGGCGATCGCGCTCTTGAGGCGTTGGGCCCGGCCCGATCATCAGATGGGGGGCCACCGAACGGCGGGTTTCAAAAAGGCTTACGAGATCGGTCATGATAGAATTCCAACACCTGCTCCTTGTTCCCTTGCCCGATCACCTGCGCGCGTCAAGGGCTGTTCAATCGGATTGACGGGAGCGCGTGGCTTATGCTCTTGCTCTTTTCCATGTTGAAGCTCGTTTTGCGGATCTGTTTGGTTTTGGTTTTGGGACACATCGCGCCGGTTATGGCCGATGATGCGATGCCCGACAGTGTCCTAACCCTCTCGGCCCATCTCGAAAGCGACCGCGCGATGATCCGTGCGGGATTGATCTGGCGCATTTATGCCGACCCGACCGATGGAACGCCCGCGCGCTTTGTCGAGCTTTCGGAAGCGGCGACGCCCAGCTTCTCGCTGAAACCGGGCGCTTATATTGTCCACGTGGCCTATGGGCTTTCGGGGACCACGCAACGCATCGTTTTGGGGTCGAACCCCGTTCGCGAGACGATTTCCATCAGCGCTGGAGCCTTGGTCCTGAACGCGATGGTTGGCGACACCGCCATTCCATCCGAAAAAGTGCGGTTTAGCATTTATGTGGCGGTTGGAACCGACCCTGAGGGGCGGCTGATCGCCGATAATTTGAAATCGGGCGCTACGATTCGCCTTCCCGTTGGCACCTATCGCGTGGTCTCGCGCTATGGCGACACCAATGCCGTTGCCAGTGCCGACCTTGCCGTTGAACCTGCCAAATTGATCAAGGCCACGCTTAAACACCGTGCGGCGACGGTGACGTTGAAGCTCGTCAATAATCTCGGTGGGGAAGCCTATGCGGGAACCAATTTCAGCGTGCTGACGCCGGGCGGCGATACGATCCGCGATCTATTCGGGGCGTTTCCGTCGCTGATCTTGGCCGAAGGCGATTATATTCTCATCGCGCGCAATGCGGGCCGCACCTTCACCAGCGAATTCAAGGTTCGCAGTGGCGTCGATCAAGATATCGAAGTCTTGGCCCGATAAAGGTTGAAGCAACCTCCCTTTTAAGGGGAAGTTGCTTAGGATGCCTTAATCGCGGCGCTGATCCGGCGGGACGGCTTCCGCTTTAAGTGTCGCAATGGCTTCGTCGAGCGTCATCATGGTTTGATCGGGTGAACCGAAGCGGCGGATCGATACAGTCCGTTCAGCGGCTTCCTTGCGGCCAACCACGAGCAAGACAGGCACCTTGGCCAGCGAATGCTCACGGACCTTATAGGTGATCTTCTCGTTGCGCAGATCGGATTGCACGCGAAGGCCTGCTTTTTTGAGCGCTTTGACGACTTCATTGGCATAATCATCGCCATCATTGGTGATGGTGGCGACAATGGCCTGTAAGGGAGCAAGCCAAAGCGGGAAATGACCGGCAAAATGCTCGATCAAAATACCCGTGAACCGCTCCATTGAGCCGCAAATCGCGCGATGAATCATAACGGGCACGGTCTTGGCTCCGTCTTCACCGATATAGAACGCACCGAAGCGCTCCGGCAGGTTGAAATCGACCTGCGTCGTGCCGCATTGCCAATCGCGACCAATGGCATCGCGCAGGACATACTCGAATTTAGGGCCGTAAAACGCGCCCTCCCCCGGATTGATCGAGGTTTCAATGAGACCGCCGGACTGCTCTTTGATTTGGTGCAGAACCTTGGTCATTACCGCTTCGGCACGATCCCATAGCGCGTCATCCCCGACGCGCTTTTCAGGGCGTGTGGAAAGTTTCACAACGATTTTATCGAAGCCGAAATCCTTGTAGGTCGTCAGGATCAAATCATTGATGGCGAGACATTCATCCGCCATCTGCTCGTCGGTGCAGAAAATATGCGCATCGTCTTGAGTAAATCCACGCACGCGCATCAGACCGTGCAACGCGCCTGATGGCTCGTAGCGATGCACCGCACCGAATTCGGCCAAACGCAGCGGCAAATCGCGATAGGATTTGAGACCATGTTTAAAGATTTGCACATGGCCCGGACAATTCATTGGCTTGATCGCAAACACGCGATGTTCGGCCTCTTTATCTTCCGGATGCGTAAAGGCGTAAGCGGATTTCACCGCGAACATATTTTCCTGATACCAACCCCAGTGACCGGACGTCTCCCAGAGTGATTTATCCAAGAGCTGCGGTGCATTCACCTCGTCATAGCCAAGCTTGTCGAGGCGACGGCGCATATAGGAAATGAGCGATTGAAACAGCGTCCAGCCTTTCGGATGCCAGAAGACGGTGCCCGGACCCTCTTCTTGGAAATGGAACAAATCCATTTCACGCCCCAAGCGGCGGTGATCGCGCTTTTCGGCTTCTTCCAATTGATGGAGATAGGTTTCCAGCTCTTCTTTCGTGGCGAAGGCGGTAGCGTAAATGCGCGTTAGCATCGGATTGTTGCTGTCACCGCGCCAATAGGCGCCCGCCACTTTCATGAGCTTGAAGGCGTCGCCGATTTTGCCCGTCGAGGTCATATGCGGGCCACGGCAGAGATCAAACCAATCGCCTTGGCGATAGACTTTTAAATCTTCGCCCGGCGGAATGGCATCCACGAGTTCAACCTTAAAGGCTTCGCCCTTGGTTTCGAACAGGGAGCGAACATCTTCGCGCTTCCAGATTTCCTTGGTGAACGGTTTATCGCGCGCGATGATTTTGCGCATCTCGGCTTCAATCGCGGGAAAATCTTCCGGCGTGAACGGTTCGGAGCGATAAAAATCGTAATAAAAGCCATTCTCGATCACAGGGCCGATGGTCACTTGCGTACCGGGCCAGAGCGACTGCACGGCTTCGGCGAGCACATGGGCGCAGTCATGGCGGATAAGCTCGAGAGCGCGCGGATCGTCGCGGCCGACAAATTCAATTTTTGCATCCGATGAAATGGGGTCGTTGAGATCGGTCACGACACCATCCAGCGCCATGGCGACGGTGCGTTTAGCCAGCGACGGGGAAATGCCCTTGGCAATATCGAAACCGGTGATGCCGGGCTCAAAAGTCCGCTTGGCACCATCAGGGAATGTGACGTGAATCATCGTATCAGTCTCCTTGCTCACTCCCGCGAACCACACGGGTAAGCCTATTCCGGGGCATGGGATCAGCGAGAAGTGCCATCGCCCGGTTCGACGGCTTCGCAGACATAGGCCGGACCGGGGTTGCACGAACGCCAGCGACCATAGCGCCACGGCATATACCAGCGCGCGGCAACGGGCAATTCTTCTGGCACAAGATCAAGACCGGAGGTTCCAAACGGGTGGCAACGGCACAATCGGGCAAAGCCGACCCAACCACCTTTCCACAGGCCATACCGCCCTATGGCTTCGTCCATATAAACAGAACAGGTTGGTAAGTGCCTGCAATGTCTCCCTAAAATACTCGAAAGCGTCAGCTGGTACACGCGGATCGTAATGCGCGCGAGGCGAGCTGGTAACCATAATAGACGCGTAAAAGGTGTGTAGGGTTGCATCCGGCTTAACACTTCCGTAATAAAGGCGCCTAACGGCGGCACAGTCCGCGGCCAGAGACAGATGGATGACATTGGCGTTTCTGACAAATAGAAGCCTTCGCAGTTTGGCAAAGGCGACTGTTTTAATAGCCGCCCTTATGGCTACATCATCGCAAGCGGCTGAACGGGTCAATCCCGGCTGGCTCATGTCGGTGAATGGCGCGACCATCGCAACGCCAAGTTTTCCGGGCGCCGACCGTTACAGCTTCGTCAATTTTCCAGCGGTAAGCGTTGAAACGCCTAGCATGGCGGATCATCTGGTCGGCAAGGACGAGAGTTTGAGCCTTGTCCTGTTTAGCCCCAACCCGTCAATCGCGATGGGTGCTGTCGGACATTACGACCCCATGCGGGCTAACCGCGATAACTTTGCAGCCGCCGATTCGCGTTGGGTGGTTGAACCTGGTGTCTTCGCTGAATATTGGCCCTCTCCCGATACGCTGCGCATTCGCGGCGAGATCCGTTTGGGGACCGACGGTGTTGCCGGAATGACCGGAACGCTGGGCGCCGATTATGTCCAACGGGTTGGAAAATTCGTTTTATCCGCCGGTCCCCGTATCGGGATGAGCGGCACGGATTATACGGCTGCGCAGTATAGCTCGAACTATTCCACGCTTGGTTTATCGGGCGGCTCGATTGATGCGCGTAGCTTTGGCGCGGCCGGATTGGTCAAATTCGCAGCAGGGAAAAATTGGTCAACGTCGGTATTTGCCAATTTTGACCACGTAATGCTGTCAAGCGCGGCGACGCAGGGTAATAAGCCGGCGACCTTCAACGATGAAGTACGTGTTGGCGCGTCGTTGAATATTAATTTGACGCCGCCTGCCCATTAACGACTTCGCGGGCTTCGATCTCTTCGACGGCTTTTACGACGGCATCAAACGTCAAAAGCGTCGACGCATGGCGGGCTTTATAGTCTCTAACCGGCTCTAAAACGGCAATATCGGCCCATTTTCCGGTGGGAGGCGCGGCATTTTCCTTTAACATGGCGCGAACAAGAGTCCGAATATCCCGCAATTCCTGGGATGTCGCGCCGATCACATGGCTTGCCATAATCGAGGACGAAGCCTGACCGAGCGCGCAGGCCTTCACCTCATGGGCAAAATCCGTGATTTTTCCGTCCTTCATGCGGATGTCGACCGTAACGGTTGATCCGCAAAGTTTCGAATGGACCGTTGCCGATGCATCGGGATGGGATAGCCGCCCCTGCCGCGGAATATCGGCGGCCAGCTCTAGAATGCGCTTATTGTAAATTTCGTTGATCATTCTGAACCCAAACAAGAAAGATACTGGCGGAATTAGGCATGCCACCCCATATAGATCGCGCTACCCGTAATTACGAGGGTTATACAAAATTCGATCGGTTTTGGCGCAAAATATTTGATCTTGAATGGTCCAGTCTTCGTGCAGTGCCGTAAACCTGCTATCTATACTCAATTGGAGGCACCATGGACGCCGTGGTTAAGACCCTTTCTATCAAGCATATGCAGCAGACGGTTGAAAAGCCGAAGCCGGTTGTGCGTCCTTCACGGGAGGAAGCGGAAGCGGCCGTGCGGACATTGATCGCCTGGGCCGGTGACGACCCTTCACGCGAGGGCTTGTTGGACACGCCGAAGCGGGTTGTGAAGGCCTATGACGAGTTCTTTCAAGGCTATCAATCGAATGGCACCGATGTTCTCGATAAAGTCTTCGAGGAAGTGGCCGGCTATGACGATATGGTTTTGGTGCGTGACATTCCGTTCTCCTCACATTGCGAGCATCATATGGTGCCGTTTGTGGGCAGCGCCCATGTCGCCTATTATCCGTCAGAAGGCGTGGTAGGGCTCTCGAAACTGGCCCGTGTTGTCGATGTATTCGCCAAAAGGTTGCAGACTCAGGAAACAATGACGGCACAAATTGTCGACGCCATTGACGAGGCGCTGCATCCACGTGGCATCGCGGTTCTGATTGATGCCGAGCATATGTGCATGTCGATGCGGGGCGTGCAAAAGCAAGGTGCCTCGACGATTACGACACGCTTTACCGGCGTGTTCCGCGACGATCCGGCTGAACAGGCCCGTTTCATGACCATGCTGCAAGGCTATCGCGCGCGTTAAGCAGGCCTTTATTCATCGTCATACTGTGATAAAAAGCCCCGCACTGCGGGGCTTTTCTTTGGGCTGGAGTACGAATGATGACACTATCTCCTCGGTTATCCCCACAGGGTAATCAGCAAGACGTCGAAAATGGCGTGATTTTGATGCCAAAATTTGATCAAGCAGGCCTCATCACCGCGGTAACGGTGGATGCCACCACAAATGACATCGTGATGGTCGCGCATATGAATGCCGAAGCACTCGCCAAGACGCTTCAAACTGGGCAGGCTTGGTATTGGTCGCGTTCGCGTCAGGCGTTATGGCTGAAGGGTGAAACCTCCGGCCAAATTCAAACCGTGAAAGAAATCCGGGTTGATTGCGACCAAGATTGCCTTTTATTGCGCGTCGAAATTGGCGGCGATGGCGGATGTTGCCATACCGGAAAACCGCAATGCTTCTATCGCCGCGTCGATGGCGTGGCAGAAGATGGCTCTGTCACATTGAGCTTTGTGTGAAGCGACTATCCCGCCGCAATATAGGCGATAATAGCGCTGTTTTCGCTTTCCATCTCCGCTAAACGGTGTTTGACGACATCGCCGATGGAGACGATGCCAACAACCTCATTATCGGCCATGACGGGGACGTGTCTGAATCGGCCGCGTGTCATCATATCCATGACTTCGGCCAACGAGGTATCGAGCGAACACGTCACGACAAATTCCGTCATATGATCGCGGACATGATCCTCTAGCGCATGGGAACCAGCGACGAGCGCGCGAACAATATCTCGCTCCGACAAAATACCAACAATGCGCTGATCCGCATCAACAACCAGCAAAGCGCCGATCCGCTTCGAGGCTAAATGGAGAATGGCTTGCGCCAATTGTGTGTCGGGACCAATCGCTTCAATCTGGCGGCCTTTTTGGGCCAGTATGTGTCTCACACTCATGACCTTCCTCCCCGTAGTGTTCTACGATGTGAGGCCATGGAAACGAGAGGCCATGCCTCACCGATCCGGACGTTAGAAACGCTGATGTACCGCGCATCCAACGCACGATAACGAGCACTATGATCGTTCAGTTTTTTAAAATTTGCAATCAAACTTTTGTGATTAAAAATGCTTATCGAAATGGCTCAGCTTAAGCCTTGTCATCGATTGCACCGAGCGGCGGATCGATCCATGAAAAAGCCAATAGGCCGAATAAGAAGCCACCGAGATGCGCTTCCCACGCAATGGTCCCTTCGGTAAGGCCGAGGGGCAGGCCCGCCAATCCCGTGGCAATATTGATGGCCAACCAGAGCAGAATAAACCGCAAGGTTCGACGATCGCGAAACGTTTGCACAAGCGGTAAAGCCGGTGCCCGATAGGTGCCGATCGCATTTAACGAAAAGCCGGACAAGGACTCGCCCGGTTGGAAGACAAATCGAATAGCCGCCGCCATGATGCCCGAGACCGCACCCGATGCGCCAATCATCGGCATAACATCGTCGGTGTGACTGAGATAATGGGCCGTCGCACCACCAATCGCCGATATCGCGAAAAGGCAGACAAATCGAACGCTCCCTAAACGCCGTGCGACAAGACTACCAAAGGCAAGAAGCCACGCTGAATTCATCAGAACATGGGCCCAACTCGCGTGCAGGAACGCATAGCTTAAAAAGGAAAAGGGCAAGGCGCTTGGCTGGCCTATCAAATATTCGGCTAGCTCGGACGCTCCGATCAGGCTGTTGTCATCTGGCTTTGCGGCGGCAAGATCCATGAGATGATGCAAGACCCCACCCGACAGCCGCTCGGAAAGGTCAGCCGGGACAAATCCATAGGCCATGATCCATTCACTGGCGGTGTCGGCGTCGAACCAATCCATCACCGCATGCACCGCAATCATGGCTGCAATTAATCCGAGCACCACGGCGGGCACATTAAAAATCGGTTCCCGCTTCACGCATTACCCCTGTCTGGCCAATAGGTCTTTGTCTCTGGCGCAATCACAAAGGTCAAGCGATCGCGACCAATTGATGTAAAAATCCGGCCTAATTCAATAATGGCCGTTATGACCATTTTATAAAATTTAGTTCAATTTTGGTCGAATTAAACAACGATAAATAATTGATATTATTATAAAATTTTTCCGATTATCTTTGCAAGATGCAAGTCTTTTCACGCCACATTGGGGCCACTTAACCGTAAATCGCCGAAAACTCAGCCAGCTAACCTTGCTCTGAGCCGACGGGTTACCGTTCATGTGGTCATCATGTTGCGAAAAATTGTCCTTACCCTCGCCGTCCTGTCTACTTATGTGGTCGCATCTACAACCTTTAGTTATTCTAAAGATGTAAAACTTCCACAGATTGTAACTGCTGCCGCCACCATCGGAGAATTATCAGCTCCTTTTGGCTGGCGGGATTTCTGTCGAAAATATGCGCAAGAATGCGATGCGCAAGCAATCGGTGCGCCTTACATCGAACTAACGGCCGATAACTGGCAAACCTTGCGAAACATCAATGATGTCGTCAATCGCGATATTGAGCCTGTATCGGATTTCGACCATTGGGGTGTTGCTGAATCGTGGGATATTCCCACTGATGGCAAAGGGGATTGCGAGGACTTCGCGCTATTGAAGCGCAAAATGCTTATCGCGCTCAAGCTTTCACCTTCCGCCCTATTGATGACCATTGTTTATAACCGTCGGCACGAAGGACATGCCGTCCTGACCGTTGTGACCGATCGGGGTGATTTCGTCCTCGATAATCAGACCGACGCGATTATAGGATGGGAGCAGACGGGCTACCGATTTGTCGAACGGCAGTCCGCCCGAAACCCAAACATCTGGGTTCGATTAAGCGACAGTCCGGCGGAAATTATTGTGTCGTCACGCAAATAGATCAAATGGCTGGCTTAGAGATGACGCGCTAAAATCCAGTCTGCGATTGTAGGCGTCAGCTCGGATATCGCCTTGTCGAAAGCGGCGGCGATATCGGCACCGGCCAAGCTCCCAACACTGACCTTGTTTTGAAAGGTGCGGCTCGCAATCATTTTACCTTCTCTTGTGTCGATCAATCGCAAGACCAGCACAATCTCGACCTGCATCGGCGCACCGGGCACGAGATTGAAGGAGGACATTTCCGTGCTGAGCGACAAATCGCCCAAGACGCCCGCGCCTTCGCGAGCGACGGAGTAGCCTTTTTTCTCGATGGCCCGGATCAGCCTTGTTTGAAGCAAGGCAGGCGCCCGATCAGACCATTGAGCGCCTTGAACATAGCTGATGGAGCCATCGGCTTCCCGCACGATCATCTGATCTGTATCAAAAGCGCGCGGCGCTGTCGGCTCGGACACAACGAGACTTAACGACAAGGGCTTCAAGGTTCCGACGGTCGGAGGAGATAAAAGATCAAAAGTGGCAGGCGGACCCGACGCGCAGCCCGCGCTCGCGCAACAGAGCAGGAGAATGGCTGATGTTTGCAAGAAGGCCCGCATCTCAATGCCCCGCATAAGATGGCACCGGAGGCTTTGCGCCGGTGATCAATTGCTGCGGATTTTGTCTGAATTCTCGGACCGCCCGTTCGATTTCCGCAAGTGTGCGACGACTATCGACAACGATGCCGCTCAGCTGCCGCAGACCATCGGTAGCGGCAACGCCAAATCGATCAGACAAATCAGCCGTTCGACTATCAAGATGATTGGCCAATTCGCGGATGGATCGGGCGGCATCGCCAATCTCGACAATCGAGCCTTTAATTTCTCCGGATCCGATCGCGGTTTCGGCGCCCGCTAAGACATTATCAAGACGGTCTACGGCTTTATTTAACCGCTCCACCAAATCGCCGGTTTTTACCGAAACATCGGCAATCGAACTCGTCGCTTTGGCCGTTGAGCTTAAAATTTTTGACATCGCATCAGGTTCTGCGACGAGCGCGCGCGAAAAGGTTTGAATATTTTTGATCGTCTCGGTTACCGGCGTTTCGCTGTCGGCAAATATTTTTTCGGCATGTCCTAAAACATCATCCGCCCTGCGGGAAAGGCGCTGCGCATTTTCCAACAAGTCCTGAAAGTCGGATCGATCGGCAATGATTAAAGGAGGCGATGTCACGTCATCAACCAAAAGCCGTTTGGAGTTCGGCGTGCCTCCCGTCATTTGAATGGAGGCGACGCCCGTTAATCCCTGAAATTCTAAACGGGCGCGCGTGTCTTCGTTGATCGGCGTCGTTCCTTCAACCGAAATCCAGGCAATGACTTTGCCGGGATCTGAGCTTGAAAGGGCAATCGATGTGACCTCGCCAATTTTAAGACCGTTATAGAGTACAACGGAGCCGCGCGAGAGGCCCGATACGGAACCCGTGAATTGAATACGATAGGGCAATTGCGAGCGGGTATCGCGACCCGCAGCCCACCACACAAACAAAAAGGCCGCAGCAATGACGCCCAAGGTAAACAGGCCGATCATGGCATAATTCGCGCGCGTTTCCATTTATCCGACACTTCTCCGCATTACCGAATCGATCCTGCCCGCTTGCTGTGAAAATACGATCTCAACCACGGATGATCCGATTGAAGCATGGCGTCAATATCGCCATCGGCGATGATGCGCCCATTTCCTAAGGCCGCAATCCGGTCGCATACCGTAAAGAGGCTGCCCAAATCATGCGTCACCATAAAGACCGAGAGGCCGAGCGTGTTACGTAATGTTACGATCAGCTCGTCAAATTCGGATGCCCCGATGGGATCAAGCCCGGAGGTAGGTTCGTCCAAAAAAACAATTTCGGGATCAAGTGCTAAGGCACGAGCGAGGGCCGCACGTTTAATCATGCCGCCAGATAATTCGGATGGGAATTTCGAAGCGGCATCCGGCTTTAATCCAACAAGGGCCAATTTCGCATAGGCCAGATCGTCCATCAAACGGGGCGACAAATGCCAATATTCCCGCATCGGAACTTGGACATTTTGTAACACGGTCAGCGAGGAGAAAAGTGCGCCTTGCTGAAAGAGAACGCCCCAGCGACGTTCAATCAACCGCCTATCGGCCTGTGAGATGCGATCAAGGTCTGAACCGAAGGCCGTGATGTGTCCGGACGACTTTTTGATCAGCCCTAAAATGCTCCGCATCAGGACGGATTTTCCAGACCCCGATGGTCCGATAAATCCCATAATCTCGCCACGCCGTACATCGATCGTCAGCCCATCCATTACCCGCTTGGGACCGAAGGCCACGACAAGATTGCGCACGGAGATAATCACCTCCTTGAGCGCTTCGCGGTGCGGGGTGTGTGAAGGATCAGCCATCATCCCCCTCAGAAACGGATCGCTGCAAAAAACATGGCGAAAATACCGTCGACAACGATGACCATAAAGATCGATTTGACCACCGCATCGGTTACTTGACGACCAAGCGATTCCGCTGACCCCCGAACCGAAAGTCCATCACCACACGCAACGAGCGCAATAACCAACGCCATAAAGGGCGCTTTGATCAGGCCCGCAAAAATGGTTTGTAAGGCAATCGCGTCCTTCAAGCGCTCCAAATAGACGTCGCTCGATATGCCCGCATAAAGCCAAGATACGACGCCGCCACCAAACAGCGCCGAAAGATCAGAGATAAAGGTCAGCAAAGGTAAACCGACAACCAGAGCTATGACGCGCGGCAGTACCAATATTTCGATAGGATCTAACCCCATGACGCGAAGTGCATCAACCTCTTCCCGCATTGTCATCGATCCTAATTCGGCGGTGAAGGCCGAGCCTGATCGGCCCGCCACCATAATCGATGTCAGCAAGACGCCTAATTCTCGAAGGACCAGAATGCCGATGAGATTTACGGCAAAGGTAGATGCACCAAATCGGTTCAGTTGAAAAATGCCCTGCTGCGCCACGATGGCGCCGACAAGAAACGAGATCAGCATGATTATTGGCACGCCCCGAAAAGCGACGTGTTCGATTTGAGCGACGATCGAGGTAAACCTGATCCGATAGGGTGCGAGGATGAGTTTGCCGAAAGCCGCGATGACTTGGCCAAGAAAGCTGGTCGAGCCCATAAAATCCCGACCGGCAATGACGACGCTTTCGCCAATATCGGCGACGAGACCAACGGCTTTATTTTCTCCTGACGCAACAATGACGGGCGCGGGTACAAGGCGAATCTCGTCAAGCAGGACACGGGTAGCCTCGCTCGTCCCTTGAATGGAAATAATCCGGCCCGCCCCCTGCCAGTCGCGTATCGCCCGATTGATCAACAGGGCGCCCAATGTGTCGAACGATGCCAATCGGCTCAAATCAATGATCAGCGGTCCGGTTCCGGAGGTTTTTTGTAAAAGATCGGCGGTCCGTTCAACATCATCCGCATAGGCCGACGACCAGGCGCCCTCCAACCACAGAAGGCGTCCGCCTGGTCCCGTCGAAAAGGTAAATCCGGGCCTTTCAGCCATATTATCGCCCGCTCACATGCCTTATTGCGCCACTCCAGCCTCAGATATCATGCCGGTAAGGTGCGCCGCGATGATCGTTTGAGAGCCGTCAACAGCATAGTTGCCATCGAAATTACCACAGGTCTCGGTAACGATCCGTTGAGATAACGCAGCTATACTGCCGTTCATACACGCTCTTTTTGGCTAAAATCTAAGCTCAGGACGAAATAAACCATGGATGACCGGTCGCAGGCTGCCCTGGCCGACGAGGAAAGCTTTGAGGCAATTGAACAGGCGGTTATGGAAACTGCCCGTGGGCGCTGGTTTTTGGCTGAATTCGCCGTGCGTAACCGGCAAGCGGAAACGGTAAGCCTGTTAAAATCCCTGTCGCGTCTGGAACGCGTGATCGCCCGCTCCGGTCCGCTCGATGGCAGCATTGAAATGCGGACGAAGCTGATCGGATTAAGCGGCGACATCGATACGCTTGTCGCGGCTTTAACAGGCGACGTTTCAAATACGAAAGACGGCCCGCAAAAGCTCAACGAGTTTGTTCTGACAAGCGAAAAGACCTGCATCGAAATGGCCGTTGTGGCCGATGCGGCCCGCGATATCGCCGCGCGCCTTGTTGAATCGAACAGCGAAAATGACGCTATAGCCGAGCTGGACTATCAGCTGACCGAACTGGTGCGTTTATCATCCGAACAAATGACATCGATGCGCCGATTTGAAGCGCTGGCGGAAATTCAACGACACGTCAAAAGCCGATTAACGGACATTATCCATTCCTATGGGCCCCTTACCCTGAGCGAGACGCCCCTGGGGCCGGCCGCCAATGATCAGGTGGACGGGGATGAGGGTGGCGACGAACGCAATCCGGCCCTTGAGCAAGGCGCATAACCCCCGCATTCTGTTTGGGAATGGCAGATGTCCGCGATTGGCCCTTGCATCCTTCCGGGCTATGCCGTCTTATCCTTGTAGAAGAGCGATAGGGAGTACGCGTCATGGATCTCGGAATTGCCGGCCGTAAGGCCATTATTTGTGCCTCAAGCAAAGGATTGGGCAAAGGCTGCGCCATGGCCCTCGCCGAAGCCGGATGTGAAATCACCATCAATGGCCGCCAATTGGATATTCTGTCCGCGACCGCGAAGGAAATTCGCGAGAAGACGGGCGCGGTTGTTCATGAGGTTGGCGGCGATGTATCCGAACGCAGCGTGCAGGACGCCCTCCTTGCAGCGTGCGCTGAGCCCGATATTCTGATCAACAACAATGGCGGCCCACCGCTCAAGGATTTTCGCACACTCGACCGTGAGGCCATTTTAGGCGGCGTTGTGCAAAATATGGTGACGCCAATTGAGCTCGTTCAACGGGTGATTGATGGCATGGTGGCGCGGAAATTCGGGCGCATTATCAATATCACGTCCGCCTCGGTTTTAACGCCGTTGAGTGGCCTCGATCTCTCCTCCGGTGCGCGTGCCGGCCTTACGGCCTTTTTGGCGGGCGTTGCGCGTGATGTGGCGCATGCGAATGTGACGATCAATGCCATTTTGCCTGGCATGTTTGACACCGACCGTATTCGCAATAATTTTGCCAATGCGGCTGCGCGGCAAAATGTTCCGGAAGATAAAATCCGCGCGGATCGGATTAATGGGGTTCCAGCCAAACGATTGGGCGAAGCGGATGAATTCGGCAATCTTGCAGCGTTCCTTGCGAGTGCGCATGCCGGTTACATCACCGGACAAAATCTTTTGATCGATGGCGGCGCGTTCCGCTCGGCCTTCTGATCCTAGAGGTAAGGCGCGCGTCGTTTGAATCCGCTTATTGGCATCGGGCTTAAAATTATTTCGACCTTCGCGTTTCTCGCGATGTCGACTTTGGTTAAACTCGCAAGCTCCGATATGCCGATTGGCGAGCTGATGTTTTTCCGCGCCTTCTTCGCGCTTGTGCCGCTCGGCCTTTGGTTGTGGTGGACCGATGAATTGCGCAGTGCGGTTAAGACAACGCGGCTGTCAGGCCATCTCGTACGGTCAATATCCGGATCGGGGGGCATGTATTTTGGCTTTGCATCGCTTGCTTTGCTTCCCTTGCCCGATGCAACGGCGATTGGGTATCTTGCGCCGCTGGTTGCGACTGTGCTCGCCTCATTTTTATTGAAGGAAGATGTGAGGCCCAATCGCTGGTTCGCCGTCGGCGTTGGGTTTCTCGGAACGCTTGTGATGGTTGCGCCGCATATGGCCCAGCGCGATGTATCCGCTTTTTTAACAGCAGGTCCAGCACTTGGCGCGCTTGCCGGAATGACGGCATCGGCATGCAACGGATTTTCATCCATTCAAATTCGAAAGCTCGCGCAGATTGAGCGAACCGGTACGATTGTTTTTTATTTTCTGCTGGTGACCTCCACGATTGGACTTTTCCTTTCGTTATTCGCGTGGCAGCAACCTACACCTCATCAAATGGTGCTCTTGGTTTGCTCTGGCTTTTTGGGTGGCATTGGACAAATTCTCATCACGTCGAGCTATCGGTTTGCTGATGCATCGGTGATTGTGTCCTTTGAATATACAAGCCTTGTCTGGGCTGTGGCGATTGGCTTTTTCTTGTTTGGCGATATCCCGCATCCGGCTGTGTTCGCAGGCGCAGCGATCGTTATTGCATCGGGATTATATGTCGTTTATCGCGAAAGGCGGATGAGCCAAGCGCGACATGCTGCCCATCACCCCTTAACAGAAACCCTCCTCTGAGTAGACGCTTATGACCGCTATTGCTGTAACGATTGCAGGATCTGATTCAGGTGGTGGAGCGGGTATTCAAGCCGATCTTAAAACCTTCTCGGCCTTAGGCGTTTATGGCGCGAGCGTGATCACGGCGCTCACCGCTCAAAACACGATAGGCGTCAGCGCCATCCATGATGCTCCGGCCGATTTTGTAAACGCCCAAATCGATGCGGTTTTTTCGGACTTAACCGTCAATGCCGTCAAAATCGGAATGCTGAGCCGCACCGATATTATTCATGCGGTTGCCGATGGGCTTGATCGCTGGAAGCCTGCCTATACAGTGCTTGATCCCGTTATGGTCGCTACAAGTGGCGATCGACTGATAAGAGACGATGCGGTTGAGGCGATCGTCACGCGGCTTTTTCCGAGAGCGCAATTGATCACGCCCAATTTAGCCGAAGCTGCGACGCTTTTAAATGAACCTATGGCGCAAACACTCGACGCGATGGAACAACAAGGCAAGGCGCTTATGAAGCGTGGTGCCCACGTGGTTTTGATGAAAGGCGGACACGGTACGGGCAATGAAAGCATTGATGTTCTTGTGACTGCGAACACGATCGAGCATTTTAAAGCGCCCCGTATTGCGACAAAAAATACGCATGGAACGGGATGCACTTTATCCTCCGCCATCGCAGCAGAGTTTGCCAAAGGGCATTCGCTTTCTGCTTCGATCCGCACAGCAAAAGCCTATGTGACGGAAGCGCTCGCAGCGTCGGAAACGCTCGATATCGGTAAAGGAAGCGGTCCGGTGCATCATTTTTATCACTTCTGGAAATGATACCGGATTGGCTGATACCTCGGTTGCGGATTCGATTGTCAGCGCTGGGCTTTGCCCAGATTATCAATTGGGGCGTGCTTTATTATACTCTAGCACTTATCGGACCGCATATCGTTAGCGAGACAGGCTGGTCTGACGCTTTTGTCTATTCAGGATTTGCCGTTGCAACGCTGGTAACCGGGCTTTTTTCACCACTTTCGGGCAGCTGCATTGATCGCATGGGCGGCCTACCTGTAATGGTGTCGGGTACCGTTATAGGCGCATTGGGCATGCTCCTCTTGGGCGTCGCTAGCGATGGTGTAACCTATATGCTGGCTTGGGCGGTGATCGGGGCTAGCATGTCGGCGTGCCTTTATGATTCAGCCTTCGCATCCATCGCCCAATTTGCGGGCGCGGCAACGCGTCAATCCATCTCGCTAATCACGCTTATTGCGGGCTTTGCCTCAACGGTGATTTGGCCTGCAACTTCGGCATTGTTACAGTTCGTTGATTGGCGTGGCATTTGTTTGATTGATGCCGGTTTAATTCTTTTTATCAGCGTACCTTTGATCATCATCGCGCTAAAAGGGGCACGCAAAAAACCGGATGCGGTGATGCATAGCGACGATCAGCGGACTGCCAATCCGCAGGCACTGTTAGCTCCCCTAATTCTGCGTGAGAGCTTTGCCTCCGCTATGGTGCTTTTTTCGATTGTGTTGGCAGCCCTCGGCTTTGTTGCCAATGCCCTTTCCGTTCATGTGATTACCCTTTTCCAAACCCTTCATATCGATCTTGCATCGGCTATTGTGGCGGGTTCCTTAATCGGGCCTGCACAAGTGGGCGCGCGCGTCATTGAGCTTGCTTATGGCCGGCGGTTAAGCGCCGTTGGGCTGGGTATGATTCCCGTTATTCTAATGCCGCTCGCCTTTGTTATTCCGCTTGTCATGACAGCCGGACCAATGGTGGCTATTGGATTCGGTATTGTTTATGGTGCGGCTAATGGGTTGGCGACGATTGCCAGAGGCGTCGTGCCTTATGCGCTCTTTGGCTCGGACGGATATGGCCGCCGTTTGGGATTGGTGGCGGCGCCCGCTTTGATGGTCAAAGCCGCGGCACCTGCACTCTTTGGTGCCATTCTCGCAGGTTTTGGTCCCTCATCTGCGATCTTATTCGTGCTCGGAGTTAGCCTGCTGGCAACCTTCGCCATGGCCGCCCTTTTCCGCCTATCGAAGCGTAACGCCTGAAATTCATCTTGCCATTTTGGACTGTTTTAATTAACAAAAGCGTTCTTACTATCAAACGCTTGCTGTGATCTCCTGCAGGCGATTTTAGGAGTTTTTCCGTTATGGGCGTCGAAGGTAAAGACAAGGTTCGTGTGCTTGAAAGTGGCGCTCACGCGCTTTCGGGCCAGCTTGGTAAAACCATTCAACGGCTGCGGAAGGCCTATCACCTTTCTCTCTCCGAGCTTGCGGAACAATCAGGCGTTGCCAAATCCATCATCAGCCAGATTGAGCGGAACGAGACCAACCCGACGCTTGCAACGATATGGCGCCTATCGCAGGCGCTTGATGTCTCGATTGAACGCGTTTTGTCGATTTCGGAAGACGAGCCCTTCATCGATCGCACGTCACGCGGCGATACGCCGATCCTGTTATCCGACGATGGTAAAGTGCGCCTTGGGATTATCGGCTGGATCAAGACGGTTGAATGGCTGCAATGGTATGATGTTCATGCCGAGCCTGGCGGCGTACTTGAATCAGACGCCCATCAACGCGGATCAATTGAATGTCTTTCCGTGCTTGAAGGCGAATATGAGGTGGAAGTCGCCGGCGTCGTGCAAACGGCCAAAGCAGGCGAAACCCTTCGCTATCGGTGTGACCGACCGCATATTGTGCGAAACGTTTCGGATGCACCTGCGCATGCCACCATGGTTTGCATCTTAAAAGCCGCCGTGATGGAATAAAAAACGGGCCTTTCGGCCCGTTTTTCTTAGGTCTAAAAGCGCTGAAGAACGATCACTCAGCGGCCATTTTACTCGCGGCCTGAATGGCCTCGAAAATGCGCGATGGTGTTGCAGGCATTTGCAGATGATGAATGCCGTACCCATGATCAAGAGCATCAATCACCGCATTCATAATGGCAGGTGTTGAGCCAATCGAACCCGCCTCGCCCGCACCCTTAATACCCAAAGGATTGGTCGTTGACGGTACGTTTTTCGTCTCGAAATGGAAGTTTGGCAGATTATCGGCACGCGGCAGCGTGTAGTCCATGAGGCTTGCTGAAATCAGCTGCGCGTCCTTGTCATAGACGGTGTGTTCCATCAGTGCTTGGCCGATGCCTTGAGCGACGCCGCCATGGACCTGGCCTGCGAGCAACATTGGATTGATCGCAATGCCGAAATCGTCACAGATTGTGTAGTTGACGATTTCCACAACACCCGTCAGCGGATCTACTTCGACTTCCGCGATATGCGTGCCGTTTGGATAGGTTGCATCTGGCGGGGTGAAATTTCCAAGCCCCCGGGTCATATCGGGCGTTGCACCGGGTAGCTTGGCGATGTCAGCAAAAGTCAGCTTCTTATCGGTACCAGCGACGCGCACGGTACCGTCGACGATTTCAAGATCGGCCACATTGGTTTCAAGCTTATCGGACGCCAATTTCTTGAGCTTTTCCGACAGGTCTTTTGCAGCCACAAAAGTGGATACACCACCGACCGGGATCGAACGCGAACCACCTGTACCATGGCCCGTTGCGACGCGTGCGGTGTCGCCTTGCACGACCTTGATCTTATCAAGCGGCAAGTCGAGATGCTGCGAGGCAAATTGAGCATAGGCCGTAGCATGGCCCTGACCGTTTGATTGCGTGCCGGAATAGATCGTGACCGAGCCGTCCTTTTCAAGATCAACGGCTACTTCTTCGCCATCTCCCCACGCCGTGCATTCGATATAAGTAGCCATACCGATGCCGCGCAGCTTACCGGCCTTTTTAGAAGCTTTGAGACGATCCTTGAAGCTTGCCCATCCTGCAACAGCCATGGCTTGCGTCATGTGTTGATCAAAATCACCTGTGTCGTAGGTGCGCTTGCCGATCGGTGTCTTGTACGGCATCGCCGATGGCGCAATGAAATTTTTGCGACGAACCGCTTCCGGCTTCATACCGAGTTCGCGTGCCACATAATCAACAAGACGTTCGAGATTATACGCTGCTTCCGGACGTCCTGCGCCACGATACGCGTCAACAGGCACCGTGTTGGAGTAAACCGCGCGCAAGCGAACCGCGATATCAGGCGTTTTATAAACGCCCGTCATCATGGAGGCGCAGAGATAATGGATATAGGGACCAAATTGCGAGCAATAGGCACCGAGATTACCAATCACATCCGCTTTGAGCGCCAAGAACTTGCCCGATTTATCAACGGCAAGCGAAGCCGTTGTAATGTTGTCACGACCATGCGCATCGCCCAAGAAATGGTCGGCGCGATCGGCAATCCATTTTACCGGACGCTTTAGGCGGCGTGCGGCTTCGAGGACCAACGGATATTCGCGATACATGAAGCTCTTGGTACCAAAACCACCACCAACATCGCCTGTCATCACGTGAACCTTGTCGGCATTCACCTTCATGATCTTTTCAGCCAGCGTATCGCGCAGGCCGTGAACGCCTTGGCTCGCTACCGTCAATTTCATGGTTTTGGTCGCGCTGTCATATTCACCGACGGCGCCACGCGTTTCCATGTAATTGGTGATGAGACGATTATTCTCGATTTCGATGGTTAAAACACGATGGGCTTTTGCAAAAATCGCATCGACCTTTTTGTGATCACCCAGATTTTTGTCATAGGCCAGATTGTCTTTCATCTGCGACCATACGATAGGCGCGCCTTTTACCATTGCCGAGCGAATATCGGAGACAGCAGGCAAGGCCTTAAACTCGATATCAATGGCCTCGGCTGCTTCTTTTGCAGCGTTCAAGGTTTCTGCCACCACAAAGGCAATGGCATCGCCAACGAACTTAACAGCGCCTTTGGCAAGGACCGGAATATCAGCGACATGGTTTTGCGAACCATCATCATTTTCAAGCGGTGCCAAGCAAGGCACATTGCCCAAATCCGCGATATCATCGGCGGTCAAAATGAGCTTGACGCCTTTAACGGCTTTCGCAGCTTCAACATCCTTGATCGTGAAATTGGCATGCGCGTAAGGGCTGCGCAAAACGAAGGATACCAATTCCTTGTCGGGTGAATAGTCAGCCGTGTAATGGCCGCCCCCGGTCAGAAGACGCACATCTTCGACGCGACGAAGGGGTTGACCGATACCAAATTTTTTAACGCTCATAGCTTCTTCCCCGATTTGACTTTATTCATATGAATTAAACAGATTTTTATGACATTTTGGCGTGTCAGCGCCGAATTACAATCCCGTTTCAACTGGTTCGTTGTGATCGACCCAATCCAAAAAGCCCCCGGCATAATGCGCGTCTATCGCAAGGCCCTGTTCAAAGGCCATGGCAGCGGCGGTGAGCGAGCGCCTTCCAGAGCGGCAAGACAACACGATGCGACGACCTGCCGCATCCGGAATTTCGGCAACATTAAAAGTCGATAGCGGAACCAGAACCGAACCCGGAATATGGCCGGCTTCAAACTCATGCGCCTCGCGAACGTCAACCAGAAGGATCGACGACGTTTCAAGGCCTGATTTAATGGCATCAACCATCAAATTTTCGACAGAAGGAGGTCTCTCAGAGGTCATCGCAGTTTTCCATACGAACGCAGAAGTCTATATTGCATGATCACAACTTTAACGCATCATCGTCAATTTGGAAGTCCATGACCGTGCAGGGCCGATAGTCGCCCACAGCACAGGGGCTTTTAATCCGCGTGTACCGCAGGCGCCGGCGTCGCAGGGGTGCCACGTGGCTTTCTCAGCAGAAATACCAGCGGAATGGCCAATAAGGTGACGCCAAACATCAATAAATAGTCATTGCTATAGGAAATGATGGTTGCTTCGCGCATCACAAGGCCTTCCACCATCCCCTGCCCCATTGCCGTTGATGGGTCGAGCATATCCGATGCGCCACTCAGCGGGAGCCCAAAACTGAAGGGCGACAATGATTCGGCCATCCTCGTCCGATAGAGGGACGTGCCCGAAATTAATTGGGAAATGACAATCGAAACGCCGATGGAACTGCCAAGATTTCGAATCAGCGTCCACAGCGCAACGCCATCAGTACGCAAGGACGCCGGTAGGGTTGCAAAGGCCGCACTGTTTAGGGGCACAAAAATAAAGCCCAAACCGATGCCCTGCACGATACTGGTTTCGGCAATCCACCACGCCGATGTATCGGGAGAGAAATAGATATTCTGCCAGATCGACCAAAGCGACATCAGCAGCCCGACAGCCACGAGAGGCCTTGAATCAATCGATTTTAAAAGGCGCCCTACGAGCATCATGGCGACAAGGGTGCCTATGCCGCGCGCGCCTAATAATTCACCCGCTGCCAATACCGGATAGCCCATGACATTTTGAATGAAGGGTGTGATCAAAGCCATCGATGCCAGCAGGATGATGCCAACGATAAACATCAAAAACAAAGCGACCGTAAAATTCCAGTCCCTAAATACCGCCAAAGGAATAAAGGGACGCTCGGTTGTCAAAGCATGGGCCAGAAAAATATAAAGGCCCGATGCTGCGATGGCCGCCTCGGCGATGATCTCAAGCGAGTCAAACCAACCGACTTGCTCGCCGCGATCCAGCATCAACTGAAACGATCCGATGGCAATCGACAGAGCAATAAAGCCTAGCCAATCAAACGGAACATCTTTTCGTGCAGGCGTTTCTTCCATAATGGCTGAAAGCCCTAAAACAGTCAGAATGCCAAAGGGCAAATTCACAAAGAACACCCAGCGCCAGCTTAGTGCTTCGGTTAGCCACCCGCCAAGGGTTGGCCCCATAATTGGACCAAGCATAACGCCCATGCCCCAAATGGCCATGGCTTGCCCGCGTTGTTCGATCGGGTAAGCATCCAGCATAACGGCTTGCGACAAGGGGACGAGGGCTGCGCCGAACACGCCTTGTAAGAGGCGAAATAAAACCATTTGCTCAATGCTTTGAGCAACACCGCATAACATCGACGCAACCGTAAAGCCTGCGGCGCACACAATAAATAATTTTTTGCGGCCGAACCGCATCGACATCCACCCTAAGGGCGATGTCATAATGGCAGCCGCTACAATATAAGACGTCAGTACCCAGCTTACTTGATCCTGTGTCGTTGCCAAAGAGCCTTGCATATAGGGCAAAGCCACATTGGCAATTGTCGTATCAAGCGCTTGCATAATCGTTGCCATCATCACGCAAATGGTGATGGCGATCCGCTTAAACGCTTCCGAATCTTGATCGGCCATTTGAAACTTATTGTCCTTCTGCGTGGGCTGCAGAGGCTATTCCAATGAGCGAGGCAAGCGAGCGCGTGTGCCCAGAATCAATTTCGATTTGTGCGCTCATACCTGTCCGCAATAAAGTCAGATCGCCACCGTCAACAAACTCGATCCGAACGGGAACGCGCTGAATGACTTTAACCCAATTGCCACTGGCGTTTTGAGCCGGAAGAACGGCGAATTCAGCACCCGTTCCCGGGCTTAAAGAAGCGACCGTTCCATGCCATACACGACCAGGATAGGCATCAATTGAAATCGACACAGGCTGCCCCGTCCGAAGATAGGTAAGGTCTGTCTCTTTCGGATTGGCCATGATCCATGGATGCTCATCCGCGACAAGCGCAAGTACAGCCGTTCCCGGTGTTAGATAGCGACCAAGCTGGATCGAGGGAACTTGCGTTGCAACGCCTGAAATCGACGCACGAACAATGGTGCCGTCCAAGTCGCGAACGGCACGATCCCGCGCTGCTTTTGCTTCGATATAGGGCGCATACTCATCAATCACGAGATCGGCTTTGCCTTGCAATTGAGCTAGCGCCGTTGCTTTTTGCGCGACTAAGGCTTCAAGCGCGTTGCGTGCATTGGCTAGAGCGATATTGGCGCTATCGACATCGTTTTTTGAGGTTGCTTTGGTCGCCAGCAAATCGGTCTTACGGTCTGAATCCGCCTGTCTTAAATTAAGCGTTTCCTTGGCGAGTTCGATTTGCCGCTCGACGCTTTTCAGACTGATACCCAAACTCTCAAAACCCGTTATCGTTTGCACCAAATGCGCGTCCGCCTGTTTAACGGCGAGTTCATATGAACCCGGATCAATCACAAATAATGGATCGCCTGGTTTCACGCGCTGCCCTTCCGATACCTCAATCGAAATAACCCGACCCGCAACCGACGGGGTCACGATAATCTTTTGCGCGGCGACATAGGCATTGTCGGTCGAGATATAACGGCCACCCATCAAATAGGCGGCAGCGGCACCGATGAGGGCGATACATGGGATACCCACCAGCAAGACCATGCGCCGGTTTAGCTTTGATTGGCGCTCCGTTGTGTGGGGCGTTGCATCATTCATGATCGTCTCCATTTTCAATCGGAAAAGCGAGCGGCTTTTGGCAGGCTTTTAAATTTGTTTTGATGGTCAGTAATTGTTGCGAAAGCGCTTGGATCGCGGTCTCATCGAGGCCTGTGAGGGCTTCCCGCATGACGCCCTCGCCGGTTGCAGCGAGCTTCTCTAATACCGGAAGGGCCGCAGGTGTGAGATAAAGCCGGTTAGCTCGACGGTCCTCAGGATCATGCCGGCGCTCGACAAGGCCCGTTGCGCTCAACCTGTCGATGATCCGGGCCAGTGTGATCGGAGCAATATCAATTTGCGAGGCGAGGTCCGACTGTTTCAGCCCCTCACTACGCTGAACGCGGGCGAGCACCGACCATTGCGCCCGAGTCATGCCAAATTCACGCGCCCGCTGATCGACGACAGTGCGCAAGGCGCGGGCGGCGTCCGACAAAAGAAAGCCAAGTTCACGGCGGGGCGACGATAAAAGGGGCATTGCATAACCAAGCTTATGATAAGCATGCTTATGATTTATTTGCCCTGCATTCGCAACCGCAATCTTGGAAGCTCAGCTCTGCATTTTTAGCGCAAGAAGGCGGAAATTCGCGCCCGAATGGGCAAAATACCACGATAACCCGCTTCCATTAGGGCAAGAAGCGGTGGCCATACCGCTAGTCGGCCCAGAATCCGCCAAGAAGGAAGCGTCTGCCAAACCAGCGCAAAGCCTTCAGCACCCGAGACAAGCGAGCCATCGGCGCGACGCACATGAAACCGCGCGAGCGCCTTATCCCGATCAAGTTCCTCCCCCAAATCGGGCAAAACTTCAGCCGCGACATCAACAAAATTGACCTTTTCGCTGCCGGTACACCGTTTGTAATGGTCAATTTCGAACCGACAAATGGGGCAATCACCATCAAAATAGACCGTCAATTGCTTGGGTTGGGATAGATCGGACACTGAAAATTCCTTTGATTGCTGACAGGCTTACGTTCGAGACCGCCAAAAGGATGCCCCGCAAAGGGGAACTTGTTGTCATGCAATCGGGAAAAGCTTTTGTTTAATCCGCTACACCTCCATATGGTGAGCGCGAACACTGAAATCGGAGACCGCACGATGCAACTGCAAGGCATTCATCATCTGACGGCGATAACGGCCAATGCAAAAGGCAATCACGATTTCTACACGCAGTTTCTGGGCTTGCGGCTCGTCAAAAAGACCGTCAATCAGGACGATGTCAGCGCCTATCATCTCTTCTTTGCCGATGGCAAAGCCTCGCCCGGGTCCGATATGACCTTTTTCGATTGGCCCGTGGGGCCTGAGCAACGCGGCACCAACTCGATCTCGCGCACAGGTTTTCGGGTCAATGGCATAGCCACCCTTAATTATTGGGAAAAGCGCATCGCGGATGCGGGACTTACCTATAAAAAAACCAATGTTCACGATGGTCGCCTTACCTTGCTGTTTGAAGATCCCGAAGGGCAGCGCTTGGCCCTCGTCGATGATGGCGGTGTGGGTGAAAGCCATCCATGGGAAAAAAGCCCAATACCTGCAGAGCATCAAATTCGCGGGCTTGGTCCGATTACGCTGACCGTTGCTGATCGTCGTTATACGGATTTAGCGCTCACAAAAATTTTGGGCATGGAGGAAATACGCGATTATAAATCACCCGACAGTCCCGACCATCGCGTGCATGTCTATAAAATGGGTCCCGGTGGCGCTGCAGCGGAAGTCCATGTTGTTGAACGGCAAGATTTGCCAATGGCGCAACAAGGCGCCGGTGCGGTGCATCATGTTGCCTTCCGCACGCCGGATATGGACGAATATCATGCATGGGCTGAGCGATTAAAAGCCTTGAAAATTCCATTTTCGGGTGAGGTAAACCGGTTCTATTTCCACTCGCTCTATTTCCGCGAGCCGAACGGTATTCTGTTTGAAATTGCAACCGACGGCCCAGGGTTCGACGCGGATGAACCGATGGAGAGCCTTGGTGAAAAACTGGCCCTACCACCGTTTTTGGAAGGACGTCGCGCGCAGATCGAGGCGGGATTAAAGCCGATTTAATTGAAACGCCGGATCGGTATCGTCACGGGAGCGGTTAAGCCCGTTCAATCCCTACATGATCGATGCTCAAGGCAAGCTCATTCAGGCTACGACCATCGATCATCCATGACGGAGCAATATCGGCAAGCGGCACCAGAACAAAAGCGCGCTCGCGAAAGCGCGGATGCGGTAAGGTAAGCACATCGGTTGCGATGGTGAGATCATCATAGAGGATGATATCAATATCAATAATCCTCGGGCCCCAGCGTAAACCGTTCACACGGTCGCGGCCCATGGCGGCCTCAATCGAAAGACAGCGGCGCATGAGCTCTTCCGCTTCGAGCGTCGTCTCAATCCGCACAGCACCATTGATAAAATCATCTTGCGCAACGGGGCCAACGGGAACAGTGCGATACAGCGGTGACAGTGCTTTAACACTGACACCCGTTTCGTCATTTAACCGTCGAACGGCCTCGGCAATATTGGCGGCACGATCGCCGATATTGCTTCCGAGGCTCAAAAGAACGTCAGACATTCCGATGGGCTTCCACGCTAACGGCGACATCGTCAAAAATCGCAGCGACCGGAGCAGACGGTTTATGCACCGTAACCGTTAAGGACTCGATGGTTGGAAAACGCGCCATCACACTATCCGAGACCGCCCGTGCAGCACGCTCGATGGTCCGAAATTTTTCGCCACAGAAAACAGCGGATACTTCTTGGATGACATGCTCGTATGAAATCGTGCCATCCAGCAAATCTGTTTGCGTGGCCGATACGTTTGCGACCGTCAGCGCCAGATCGACATAAAAACGTTGGCCCAAACGCTGCTCCTCGTCATTGACGCCATGATAGGCAAACAGCGAGAGCTTCGTGACATTGATACGGATCTTATCCATCAGATATCCTTCAAACGATCGGTCACACGGGCGGCTTGTACCGCCTCTTTTACATCATGGACGCGAATGATGTCCGCGCCGTTCAAGATTGCCGCAGTATGAATTGCGAGCGTTCCGGGCAAACGCTCATCGGTCGTGGACTCAATAATTTTGCCAATCATCGATTTGCGCGAGGCACCAACCAATATAGGACACCCCAATGTCTTAAGCCGCGACAGTTGCGTTATCGCGGTAATATTTTGCTCTAACGTCTTACCAAAGCCAATTCCGGGATCCAGGGATATTCGATCGAGCGAAATGCCCGCCTTCTGAGCAATCGACAATGATTTTTCCAAGAAGCGCAGCATATCGTCGACAATATCAATCATCGGATCGATATCTGCCCGATTATGCATCAAGACGACACTCGCCCCATTTGTGGCCGTAACGTCGGCAAGGCCGGGGTCTTTTTGAAAGCCCCAAACATCGTTGACGATGGTTGCACCCGCAGCGAGAGCGGCTTCGGCGACCTTCGCTTTGGTCGTATCAACCGAAATAGGACAAAAAACACGGCCCTTCAGCGCATCTAAAACCGGAATAAGGCGGCTTATCTCGACGTCCGCCGGGACGGCTTCATGCCCGGGGCGGGTCGATTCCGCGCCGATATCCAAAATATCCGCGCCTTGCTCCATCATTTCAACCGCATGGATGACCGCGCGCTCAAGGGAATCAAACCGGCCGCCATCCGAGAAGGAGTCGGGTGTAACGTTCAAAATACCCATGACAAGCGTGCGGCTATAGCCGCCCAATCGGCGACCCGCAGCGTCAAAAGCCTGTTGCGTCATCACATCCATGGCGGGCTTATAATCTGGTGAGGTAGGAAAAGGATAGGCTACCATCGTCATGCCAAAGCCCTTTCGCGACATGGAAAGCGAAAATGGAAGCATCCACCAACCCGTCTAAAGCGTACAAGCTTCATATTCATGACCAAAACAGGAGCATTCCATGCGACATTTTAGCCGCAGACAGGGTTTGGCTCTCTTGAGCAGCCTCGCTTTTGCACCTTCTCTCGCTCGGGCGACGGATATGACGGCGATCAACGCCTATCGCTTTTCCTTTCCGGCGCTCAAAGGCGGCGATATCAAGCTGGCTGATTTTAAGGGCAAGCCCATCCTTGTCATCAATACCGCGTCCCAATGCGGTTTTAGCGGACAATTGGCGGGAATGGAGCAGCTTTATACGCGTTATGGTCCCCGCGGCCTCGTTGTGATCGCCGTGCCTTCGAATGATTTCGGCAGCCAAGAGCCTGGCGGAGTCGATGAAATTTTGGCAACGGCGCAGGGCGAATACCACGCCACCTTCCCAATTGCGGCCAAACAGGTCGTAAAGGGTGCCGACGCCCATCCGTTTTATCAATGGACAGCGCAGCTCAAGCCATCGGAAACGCCTCGCTGGAATTTCCATAAATACCTGATCGGTCGCGATGGCCGACTTGCGGCGATCTTCCCGACGGCCACGGAGCCGACAAACCCTCGCGTCATTAGCGCTATTGTCACAGAACTGGGCGACAGTTAAGCGAAGCATTAGAGTGTAGCATTCAGGATTCGGAGTAACGACAATGGGCGAGACGATCACCTTAAAGACCAAAGATGGCGTTGAAATCAGTGCCTATGTCGCAAAGCCGGCCGGAAAACCCCGTGCGGGCTTGGTGGTGTTGCAAGAAATATTCGGGGTGAACTCGCATATCCGCAGCGTTGCTGACCTTTACGCTTCACATGGCTATCTGGTGATCGCCCCTGCCCTTTTTGATCGCGTGGAGCCCGGATTTGAAGTCGGATACACTCAGGACGACATGCAAACCGGTTATGCCCTTGTGCAGCAAGTAAAGCGCGAAAAGACATTGCTCGATATCGCGGCGGCCATCGATTATGCCAAACAGGCGGGCAAAGTTGGTTTGGTTGGCTATTGCTGGGGTGGCACAATGGCCTATGCCTCGGCCTGCCAACTCTCAGGCCTATCAGCAGTTGCCGGATATTACGGTGGCGGCATCATCGCCATGAAAGATGAAACACCTCAGGTGCCAACGATTTTGCATTTCGGTGAATTGGATAAACACATCCCGATTGAAGGCGTGAACGAGATCAAGAAGGCGCAGCCCAAGGTGCCTGTCTATGTGTATCACGCCGATCACGGCTTCAACTGCGACCAGCGCGGTAGCTATGATCAACCCAGCGCCGAACTCGCGCGGACAAGAACGCTAGAGTTTTTTGCGAGCAACCTCGCGGCCTAATTGGGATGGCTTCGACGGATCCTTATGAAGGCGCGCTCTTTATCCCGAGCGGTGGTCCGGTGTGGCATTGGCGCGCGCTGTGGCGCCAATGGCGTTGGGCAGGATTTAAAACCGAATTGGCGCAGCATCTTGCGCATTGGAATCCGCCTTCCGAACGCCTGCTGTTAATGGGGCCGAGCGCCGGCTGGTGCTTGCCGTCATCGTTTCTGACGCGGTTTAAAACGATTGATGCTGTCGATATTGATCCGTTGGCCCCCGCTTTATTCCGGTTTAATCATGGCCTTGCGCTTGCGCGTGCGGGTACATCGCTTAATTTTCATAAGATGAATCTTTTCAAAGCGTTCGACTCGATCCTTGAAGCCTATCCAGAGCACGCGATTCTGTTTTCCAATGTCTTGGGTCAGCATCTCTTTCATGATGAGGATCAGACCCGCGCGCAGGCGACCATCGAGGCCGTAAAGCTGAGTCTTTCCAAGCGCTACTGGGCTTCTTTTCATGATCGACTTTCGGGCGCTTATCCGCAAGGAAAAGAGCTCCCGCCCGCGCAATCGGTTCCTCATGCCATTGAAAGCGCCACGCTTGCCTCCGATCTTGGACTAGCTGGACAATGGCTTGACCATCTCACCGTTAATGTCTTGCCTGAAGGCACCGAACGGCATTTGATGGCGTGGCCCTTATTGGCAGATTGGCTTCACATTGTTGAGTTTGGAAGCGTCACGCCAAGGTGACAAGCAAAGCCTAAATGGGCTACAAGGCTGACAGGTTCAGACCATATCGACGAGGGGAAACAGCGCCATGGATATGACAGGCTCGCAACGCATCGAGGCTTCTCGTGAAGTCGTTTATGCCGCTCTCAACGATGTGGACGTATTGCGCCAATGCATTCCCGGCTGTGAAACGGTTGAAAAGACGTCTGATAATGAAATGACGGCGAAGGTCACTCTCAAAATTGGACCGGTTAAGGCCTCATTCGCCGGCAAAGTGACGCTATCTGACCTCGATCCGCCGAATGGCTATACGATTACGGGTGAAGGATCGGGCGGGGCTGCAGGCTTTGCCAAGGGTGGAGCTAAGGTTTCGCTTGAGGCCGATGGCGATGCAACGGTTCTGCACTACACGGTCGAGGCGCAGATTGGCGGAAAGCTCGCCCAGCTTGGCGGTCGCTTGATTGATGCGACAAGCAAAAAGCTGGCGGGTGATTTCTTCGAGAAATTCAGCGAAGTTGTCGCGCCCGGCCCTGAAGTTGAAGGCGAGCCGAAGAAAAAGGGATGGATCGGCAAGTTAATCGGCTGATTTCCGTCGCCCCACAGGCGTGATTGGAACAGACGCTTCCATTGCCTTTGGTTTATCCAATTGTATCGCCTAATTTCCTTTGTGAGCAGGAAATGCCATGTCGAATGGCTCTATCCATTATCGCGAGATTTCCGCACGGGAGCCGCTTGACGTTGCTCGCAAACTAAAGCGGCACGCGCATTTGGCCTTTCTTGACAGTGGTAAGGACCCTGAAGGCCTTGGGCGATATTCCTATGTCGCGGCTGATCCTTTCGGCGTATTTCGCGTAATCGATGGCGTTGCCTATTGGAACGGAAGCGCCCTAGTTGAGCCGCCCTTTGAGGCCCTTCGGGCTCTATTAAGCCGCTACGATCGACCAGCCAACGCGGAATTACCCCCCTTTCAAACCGGAGCGATCGGGTTTTTAAGCTATGAGGCGGCGCGTTTGATTGAAACCGTGCCCGGCATGGTGCCGCCCGACACCCATATGCCAGATGTTGAATTCGGGTTTTATGATGTCGTTTTCGCCCATGACCACGCCGAAAACCGGAGTTTCATTCTTTCCTCAGGCTGGCCCGAAGAGAACCCGTTAGCGCGCGACAGGCGGGCTGAAGAGCGAATGGCATGGCTCATGAACGCGCTTGATGAACCAGCATCGGATGAGGCCCTAAATCCAGTCATCGACACGTGGCAGTTTGATATGGACCGCACGCGGTTTGAAGCCGCCGTTTCAGGGACGATTGAACGGATTTTGAACGGAGACCTCTTTCAGGCCAATTTGGCGCAGCGTTTTGTGACATCCCTTCCGGCTGATTTTGATCCGCTTGTGTTTTACGCCAATCTACGCAGCATGAGCCCATCGACCTTCGGAGCCTATCTGAGGTTTGGTGATGTGACCTTGGCGTCCAATTCACCCGAGCGGTTTTTGACGCTGAAAGAGCGGCATATCGAGGCCCGACCGATCAAGGGGACGGCGCCCCGCGGTGCAACGGTCATCGAGGATGAAAGACTGGCGCAAGGCCTAAAAGAATCGATGAAAGATCGCGCCGAAAATACGATGATCGTTGATCTTTTACGCAATGACCTTTCTCGGGTGGCCGAGCTCCATAGCGTTAAGGTTCCGGTCCTTTGCGGCCTCGAAACCTATGCCTCCATGCATCATCTTGTATCGGTGGTCGAAGCCACGCTCGCCAAAACATGCGATGGCGTGGACCTGATCAAAGCGGCTTTCCCCTGCGGTTCGATCTCGGGAGCGCCCAAGATCAAAGCCATGGAAGTGATCAGCAATGTGGAAGCCGTGCCGCGCGGTGTGTATTGCGGATCGATTGGCTATATCGGTGTCGACGGTTCAATGGATTTGAGCGTTGCTATTCGCACAGTGACCTTCACGCCCTCCGCCGCGCAGTTTCACGCGGGCGGCGGCATAACGGCGCTTTCAGATCCGGCGGCGGAATATGAGGAAACCCTTGTTAAGGCCGAGCGTATTTTCCGCGCTTTCCGACTGCCTTTCGGCGAGGAGGGTCAATGATCCTCATCCTCGATAATTATGACAGCTTTGTTTTCAATATTGTTCGCTATTGCCATGAGCTGGGTGCCGAAACGCTCGTGCGACGCAATGATGCCGGCACGCTTGCGGATATCGAAGCCTTGAAGCCCGAGCGGATTATTCTATCGCCCGGTCCCTGTGGGCCGCGTGAAGCGGGGCTTTCGCTCGATCTTATCCGACACTTTTCAGGCCATATTCCGATCCTTGGTATTTGCCTTGGCCATCAATGTATCGGTGAAGCGTTTGGCGGGACCATTACGCGGGCCAAACGCCCGATGCATGGTTTGGCTTCTTCCATTGAGCATGATGGAACAGGAATTTTTGACGGTATTCCCAATCGGTTCCAAGCCGGCCGTTACCATTCCTTGATTGTTACCCTGCCCGATGAAGAACATTCGCCTTTAGCGATCACGGCCCGTTCTGAGGAAGGCGAGATTATGGGATTGCGCCATCGGTTCCATTCTACCTTTGGTGTGCAGTTTCATCCGGAATCAATTTTAACCGAATATGGTCAGCAACTCATCGGCAATTTCTTGAGTCTCGACAGTAGGGTAGCCAACAATGCTCTGGTATAAGGAGAAGCTGGTCACAGCCGATGAGGTTAAATTTGATCTGGCCGATCGCGGTCTTTTGCTTGGCGATGGGCTATTTGAAACGCTGACAGCCTTCAACCACATCCCGTTTCAGCTTGAGGCTCATCTCGATCGGATGATCCATTCAGCCCAACGTCTTGGCATGAATTTAGACCGGGCGGTTCTTCAAGAAGCGGTTCTTGCCGTCGCAGGTTTGGATGAAGCCCCTTGTGTCATTCGCCTCACGGCCTCTCGCGGCACGGGTCCGCGCGGATTGGCACCGCCGGAACATGCAACACCTCTTGTTTTTGCCACGCGCGCACCTTGGCACAACGCTATGGCTTTTGGACAAGCAAAGCTTGCCACGGTTTCCATTCAGCGAAACCCGACCTCTCCGACAAGCTCGATGAAAACCTTGGCCTATCTTGATCCGGTGCTAAGTTTGCAAGAAGCGAAAGCAAAAGGAGCGGATGACGCGTTAATCGTGTCAACGTCCGGCAGTATCGCATGCACAAGCATGGCTAACATGTTCATTTTGAATCGGAATAGTCTTGTAACGCCGGCCTTGGATGGCAGTGTTCTACCCGGAATTATCCGGCGGCTTATTCTCGATCTGGCACCGAAACTTGGCTTCATCGTGAGCGAAAGAGCGTGCTCGATCGCCGAGCTGCTCGAGGCCGATCTTGTGGTCGCATCCAATAGCGTTCGCTTTTTAACGAGGATTATAGGGGTGGACGACTGGCCTCTATCAAACCATTCGTCTGAAGCTTGGATGGCGTTAAAAAATGCGGTAGCGGAATCGGTTAGCCAGGAATGCAAAGGGTTCGCATTAACACCCTAAAGCCGATCTGACGGATCATCGTCCAAAACGACAAAAGCCGCGAGCACATTGGGTGCTGCGGCTTGATCGACTACAATTTTAAACAAAGCTATCGCGTGAGCGAGCGGCATTCATCCGCTCGCCTAAACCGTCATAACCCGGCTAACGACTTACTTGCCCCGGACTGGGTTCAAGATATCCGTTCCAATCATCGAGTCAGCAAGCTTGCCGAAGTCGATTTTGTAATCGCCGTTCTTGATCGACTGCTTGAGCGCAATCACTTTTGCGTAGTCGAAAGGCGGTTCCGAAAGGCCATTGCCCTTCGCAATCGTCACTTCAACCATGGTCGCGGCTTCCTTTTGTACCGTCGCCGTATCGGAAACGGATGCAGAAGGAATTGCGACCTTCAAATCCGCCTTCGGGCCTTTACGGACCGTCGCATCGGAAATCATCGCCTTGTTCACAATAGAGTCTATCATCATACACCTCCAACGCGTGCGTCGAAGAAAGCTACACGTTCTTGTACCTTATAAGACGGCTTTCGATTCAAAAACTTTAATCGAATTTTGAGTTTTTTTTATTTTTTTTCAAAAATCCAAAAACTGCCCAGAAAATAGCCAATATCAGCGAAATTTCCGCCTAAAAGGCTATTTATCAACGTGTTTCGATCGACCCTGCTTGGCGGGCGAGCTTAATTTGCCGACGAACTGACGTGGCAAGCCGCTTACGAAGCTTGGCCCAATTCATCAATTCTTCCATCCGGCGCTCGGCGCGTGCCAATTGCAGATCTAATGCACCATTCATTACTGTGTCATTCATAACGGCTTTCCCCCGAAATGTTTTAACCGCTTGGCTTATGCCGAGCAGAATTACTTAAGCAAAGAATGTGCCAAAGCACTATTAGGGGATGCCCCTATGCCTAAAATGGACTGTGAAAGCGTTAGCCTTGCAACACCAGCGTTAAATTAACCTCTTTCGTCAAAATTCCGACAGTGGCATAATTTACCGGATTGGTTTGCTTTCACCTTTGGGACAATGCCATGGCCATTCTTGATCCGGTACTTAAGAGACTGATTCATAATGGAAATCTTCGTGTTGTTGATTGGAAAAACCGCCTCGCCGTCTATGGCGATGGCACGGGCACGCCGGCAACCATCCGCGTTCATGATTTGGCCACGGCATGGCGCCTGATGTTCAACCCGCAATTAGCGGTTGGTGAAGCCTTTATGGAGGGCCAACTCACGGTTGAAGAAGGCTCGCTCTATGATTTTCTTGAGCTTTGTTTCAAAAATATTGGTCTAAGCCCCCTGCGCTATCCATTGAGCGGCATAACAGAGCAGCTGAGGACTTGGATTAGGCGGGTCGACCAGTTCAATCCCGCCAGCCGTTCGAAAGCCAATGTCGCGCATCATTATGATTTGTCCGACACGCTTTATGATCTTTTCCTCGATGCCGACCGGCAATATTCCTGCGCTTATGTCATGTCCCCCGATGACACGCTGGAGACGGCCCAAGCACAGAAAAAGCGCCATATCGCGGCCAAACTTCTGATGAAAAAAGGCCATCGCGTTCTGGATATCGGCTCCGGCTGGGGTGGCCTCGGCCTCTATTTGGGCGATATTTCAGGCGCTGATATTACCGGTCTAACGCTGTCCGAACATCAATATGCCGTATCCAATGAACGGGCAGAAAAGGCGGGCGTCGCTGATCGCGTCCGATTCAAATTACTGGATTACAGGGCTGAAGCAGGAAAATATGATCGAATTGTCTCCGTCGGCATGTTCGAACACGTCGGCGTTAATCATTTTGATGCGTTTTTCGAAAAAATCTCTGATGCCTTGGCGGATGACGGCGTTGCTTTGATCCATGCCATAGGCCGTGCCGATGGGCCTGGCCATACCAATCCTTGGATCGATAAATACATTTTCCCGGGCGGCTATTGTCCGGCTTTATCCGAAGTTATTCCGGCAATCGAAAAAGCGGGGCTTCTCGTCACCGATATCGAAATCCTGAGGCTGCATTATGCTGAAACGCTGAAAAAATGGCGGGAACGCTTTAATGCGAACCGTGACAAAATCCGCGCCCTTTACGATGACCGGTTTTGTCGGATGTGGGAATTTTATTTGATTACCAGTGAATTGGCGTTTCGCTACCAAGGCCAGATGGTTTTTCAAATCCAATTGGCCAAGCAATCCGGAGCGGTACCGATCACGCGGGACTATATTACCGCCTTTGAAAATGCCCATCCTCCCGCAACGGTCGTTGCTCCGGTGAGCCGGTCGCTTCAAATCGCAGCCTAATTACGTCCCTTCGGTCAAACGCGGGCCAAGATGGTTTTCGCCGCGCGCTTCGGCCAAGAGGGTTTGACGATGGCGCTCTCGCGACGATGCTTTTTGTGCCGGCGTCATCAGCGATGCACAATGCGGGCAAGAGACGCCTTCTTCAAAGTCTTCCGATTGACGATCTTCAGCCGTTAAGGGTGAGCGGCACCCATAGCAAAGGTCTAAATCGAGGGGCTCGAGCCCGCTTCCGACCGCGACACGGCGATCAAAGACAAAGCATCCCCCTTCCCAAAGGCTTTCTTCGGGCGATATTTTTTCGAGATAATTCAGAATGCCGCCTTGAAGGTGGAACACCTCATTGAATCCATGGGCTAACATATAGCTCGACGCCTTCTCGCAGCGGATGCCTCCGGTGCAGAACATCGCGACCTTCTTATGCTTTGCGGGATCGAGATGGGACTGAACATAGTGCGGAAACTCGCTAAAGCTTCGCGTCTCGGGATCAAGCGCGCCTTTAAACGTGCCGATCTTCACCTCGTAATCATTCCGCGTATCGAGCACAATGACGTCCGGGTCGGATATCAGCGCATTCCAATCCTGCGGCGCGACATAGGTGCCCACCAACGCCGTCGGATCAGCTTCCGGCGCGCTTATGGTGACGATTTCCTTCTTTAGCCGCACCTTAAGCCGCAAAAAGGGCATTTCATCATCAAATGAAAAGCGCGGGGTTAACTCAACAATCCCCGCCTCGCGTTTAATCGCGTCGATCAAATCTGCGATGCCACCACTTTCGACGGCCAAGGTTCCGTTGATGCCTTCCTTGGCCACCAGCAAAATGCCTCGAGCGCCTGCCTTTTCACAAATGGCATGGAGCCGTTTGCGCAAATCGACGGGATCAGCGACTCGCTGAAACTTATAGAAGGCTGCAATTTCGTGGGTATGCATATGCGTCTCTGTTCTTTACCGAGCCGTTTGGTACTGGCAAGACTAATAACAATCAATAATGATTCATCTGGGGAGTTTAAACACCCGTGCCCGCCCAATCTTCAAGTGCCATGCGCCCAACTGAGCCTATTTCCCATGAGCGGCCCGCCGCCCATGATCGGCACATCGGCATGTTGTTCGTCTTAGGATCTGCGCTTGTATGGAGTTTTGGTGGCGCACTGGCCCGCTTCCTGTCCGTTTCCGACCCATGGTCGATCATCTTCTGGCGGTCGGGTTGGGCGGCCGCCTTCTTGATTGGCTATATGCTCAAGCGCGATGGAGCGCGGCGTGCGCTGGTCCATTTTCGCCAGATGGGGATCCCCGGCATAGCGGTTAGCCTTTGTTTTGCCATCGCATCCATGGCGTTTGTGGTAGCGCTTCAATATACCAGCGTCGCCAATATTTTATTGGTGCAAGCCGGTGGCCCCTTGATTGCGGCCTCCCTCGCTTGGCTTTTTTTTCGCGAAAAAGTTTCACTCGGAACATGGGTCGCCATCGCGACCGTTATTCTGGGGATTGGGGTGATGGAATCGGAATCGCTTGATGGCAATATTTCGCCCATCGGTGGTCTTTTATCACTCACCATCTCATTGGTGTTTGCGGTCGCCACCGTGATTACACGGCGCTATGCGCATGTCGAAATGGTGCCGGCGGTTACTTTGGGCGTATTGATCTCGTTCTGCGTGGCTTATTTTAACGTGCAGAATTTTGCCGTAACGCCCAACGATATGCTTGTTCTGTTTGCCTTTGGTGCCCTTAATCTCGGTTGGGGTTTGGCCATGTTTATCAGCGGGGCGCGGCGCATTCCGGCCTCGATCGCCTCGCTGATTGGAACCGCTGAGCCGGTGCTCGGACCTGTTTGGGTCTGGTTGATCCATGGCGAGACGCCGAGCCTGCTCACGATTATCGGTGGCCTTATCGTGCTCGGAGCTCTGATCGGCCATTCGCTCGGGCAAATATGGGGACGACGTTCCTAATCCGTCAGCAATTCGGCAAGGGATTGAATAACGGCGGCTGGCGGCATGTCCGAATATTCATCGGCGCGCGATAGCCGATTGAGCCAAATGCAATGAAAGCCTGCGACCTTTGCACCTGCAATATCCCATCGGTTGGACGAGACGAACGCCGTGGCTTTGGGTGAAACTCCCATATGCTGCTCAACCAAGCGATAAGCGGCGGGGTCTGTTTTATAAACGCCGATGGTTTCAACCGATAAAAGCGCATCAAACATACCGCTCAGATGCGCGGACGAGACGGCGCGTTCGAGCATTGCGGCATCACCATTGGACAGAATGGCGGTTTTAATTCCCGTTGAGCGAAGGGAGGCGAGAGCGGATGCGGCATCGGAATAGGCATCGAGATCGCGATAGGCCTCGAGGATGGTGTAGCGCAGCGAGCGATGATCCGGCGCGATGGTTGCCAAGGCGTAATCGAGCGATTCTTCCGTCAGCTGCCAAAATGATACGTAACGGGCCGAAAGCGAGCGGATCCACGTATATTCAAGCTGTTTGGCCCGCCAAAGCTCGGACAGAGGCCGAGCGAGGGGCCCCAACACCGCGGCACTTTTCATGACGGCGGCGTGAACATCGAAAATCGTCCCATAAGCATCAAAAACGACCGTTTCGACGGGGATTCCCTTAATCATTTGGCTCGTCATCGATCCTATTCTCCTTATAAGCCGTTTGGATGGTGCAAGCTCAACCTTGCCAACTTGCAAGTAGGAATTGCCATCCAATAGGACTATTCAGTGCTTGTGCCATTTCATTGTCCCCTCGGACATTTTCAGACCGCACCGGAGAATTCCATGACCGACGCATTGTCCAATATCACAAACCGCACTTCCGCCAATAATTTCGATCCGACGCATGTCATGACGGCTGCCGAGATCGAGGAGCTTGTCTCCTTCGCCCAGCACGCCCCAACGGCCTTCAATTTGCAGAATTGGCGCGTTGTCGCCTTCTCGTCAAAGGCGCAGAAGGAAGCCCTTAAGGGTGCAGCTTACGGCCAGCAGAAAGCTGTCGACGCCGCTGTTACTTTCGTCGTCGTTGGTATCAAGGACGGCTACAAGGAAATCGCCCGTCTCGCCAAGCCATTGCTCGACAATGGCGCGATTGACCAAGCCGCATATGACGGCTGGGTTGGCATGACGGTTGGCTCGCATGAGAACAACCCACAGCTTCAACACGATGAAGCTTTCCGTTCGGCTTCGCTTGCTTCGATGACCTTGATGTTGGCTGCACAGGCCAAAGGTTACGTCTCAGGCCCGATGAGCGGCTTCGTTCCTGATCAGGTTGCAACCGTTGCTGGCCTTGGCCCGAACGAAGTGCCTGTTATGCTCATCGCCGTCGGCCGCGCAGCGCCTGGCAACTGGCCACGCAAGCCACGTCGCCCGCTTGCCGAGCAAGTCAAGATCGTCTGATTGAGCACGACCTCTTCTTTCTATGATCTTCCCCAAATATACTCTATCCGGCGAGGCAACTCGCCGGATTTTTTATGCTTGAAGGGCCAAACGAAGCAGGGCATCAAAAATAGGTGAGTCCGGTTCGTTTATTCCCTCAACGACATTGAAATGATGGCGATTGGCAAACCCAAGCGCAGGCTCAGCAATTGACCAACGCCTGGCTATCTCTTCGCTCTGTCGACGAAATTCGGATGATTCAAGCGCACCATAAACCGGAATCAAGGGTGCCCTCACCAAAGGCTGTTGCGTAAAAAGATTAAGCGCTGATGCGCTTTCATCCGTTAAGCGGGCTTGTTCGTTGATGCTCGTTTGGATCAAGGGTTTGACATCAAAAACACCCGATATTGGAACGCCGCCTTTAAACGGCGTGGCCGGCATGGTGAAGCCTGTCCAATCCGTCGCAAACATCGCAGCCGTCAAATAGCCGCCCGCTGAATGACCGGTGACGATCACATTTTTCTTCTCATCATCGGTTAGCGTTTGATGCCACAGCGTTGCGATGGCCTTTCGGCACGATACGACGATATCGGCAATCGTTACTTCTGGACATAAGGGATAATTGATTACCGCAACCGTTATGCCGCGGGTGTTCAACGCGTCGGCCACCCACGAAAAGACATCTTTAGAAAATCCTCGCCAATAGCCGCCATGAATAAAAATAACGGCCGCCTTGGCTTCTTTCACCGCAAACACATCCGTGATCTCGCGTGGATGATCGCCATAGGCAAGATTGCTTTGGTGGTGAAGCCTTTGCCGCGTTGCTTCGCCCCATTCCGTCCATTTAGGGCCGTAATCTGCAGCATCTGATACGCTGAGACGCGGGTTATATTCTAACTCGTACCAGGCTTGATCCTTTAACGGCATCTCGTTTCCCTGCCCTTGCGCTTCCCAATCCGCCTCGCATACGATCAGTAAATCTGATCGCGGGCAAGCCGGAGTTATTGATGTCATCTATTGCCGATGTTTTTTCGCTTGGAAAAGAAAATCGTGTTCTCATCACAGCGGGTGCTTCGGGCATCGGGCGTGCCATTGCGGATCTGTTGATTGATTGTGGTGCGCGCGTCCATATTTGTGACCTGGATGATGCCCATCTAGATGATTTCAAACGAACCCATCCGACGCATGGTGCAACAAAAGCCGATGTTTCGAACGAAAGCGATGTCGACCATTTGTTCGATGAAGCAAAACACCAGCTTTGCGGTCTTGATGCGCTGATCAACAATGCCGGTATCGCTGGGCCCACGGGTAAGGTGGAAGAGCTTGATCCTATGGAGTGGAAAAGAACGCTGGATATTTGCCTCACCGGACAATTTCTATGCGCGCGACGCGCGGTACCTCTCATCAAGGCGGCCGGTGGCGGATCGCTCGTAAATTTATCGTCGGCCGCAGGGCGCTTCGGCTATGCGTTTCGCACTCCCTATGCCGCCGCCAAATGGGGCGTGATCGGCTTCACGCAATCGCTCGCCAAAGAGCTTGGTCCCGATAATATAAGGGTGAACGCGATCTTGCCGGGTATTGTGGAAGGACCGCGCATGACCAATGTGATCAAAGCGCGTGCCGAGCAAACGGGCGTGAGTTATACGGCGATGGAAAAGACCTATCTTGACCGCGTCTCAATGCGTCGCATGGTAACGGCTGGCGATGTTGCTGGCACCGTTCTCTTTTTACTTTCTGCTGCGGGCCGCCATATTTCAGGTCAATCCCTTGGCGTTGACGGTAATGTTGAAGCACTCTGATTAAGCAGGAATTTGTGATGGCCAAGCAGCGTAAAGTTATTATCACATGCGCGATTACAGGGGCTATTCATACGCCTTCCATGTCGCCGCATTTGCCCGTCACGCCAGACGAGATTGCAGCTTCCGCCATTGAGGCTGCAAAGGCCGGGGCGGCTATTGTCCATCTTCATGCCCGCAACCCTGAAAACGGGCGTCCAGATCAATCGCCCGAAGCCTTTGGAAGATTTTTATCGACCATCAAAAATGCGTGCGATGGTGTGATTAATCTCACGACGGGTGGCGCGCCATCCATGACGGTTGCAGAGCGCGTTCAACCTGCAGCCCATTTCAAACCGGAGCTTGCATCGCTCAATATGGGCTCGATGAATTTTGGACTATTTCCGATGCTGGGGCGCTTCTCCGAATTCAAGCATGAATGGGAGCCTATCGTCCTTGAAAATTCGCGCGATCTTGTGTTTCGCAATACCTTCAAAGATATCGAATATGTCCTTGCAACGTTAAAAGATGCGGGCACCCGTTTTGAATATGAGTGCTATGATACGGCGCATCTTTATAATCTCGCGCATTTTCTTGATCGCAAACTTGTGACGCCACCGCTCTTTGTTCAAACCGTCTTTGGTATCTTGGGTGGTATTGGCCCGCATCCCGATGATGTGATGCATATGAAGCGGACGGCTGATCGCTTGTTTGGTAGAGATTTCGAATGGTCGGTACTTGGCGCAGGCCGAAATCAAATGCCGATTGCCGCGATCTCAGCGGCGACCGGAGGCCATGTCCGGGTTGGTCTTGAAGATTCAATTTGGGCGGCACCGGGACGTTTAGCCGTATCCAATGCAGAACAGGTAACAATCGCGCGAGGTTTGATTGAAGGCCTCGGCCACGCGGTTGCAACACCCGATGAAGCACGGGCGATTTTGGGGCTTAAAGGCAGTACGCAGACATCGATTGATTAGTGCCCATCAAAGCGCTCGACAAAGTGATCAAATTGATCGAGCGCGGATTGCTTTTCAGAATCGGTCATAAAGGATGATTTAAACGCGTTGCGGCCGAGTTGGATGATCTCTTTCCGATCCAGCTCAAGGGCCGATTGGATCGCCAGAAAATTATCGGTGATATACCCACCGAAATAGGATGGATCATCCGAATTAACACTCACCAATAGGCCTGCTTTCAACATTCGGCGCAACGGGTGTTGCGTGAGATCCGGACAGACTTGCAGTCTTTGATTGGATAGGGGGCAAACCGTCATCGGGACCTTATCATTGACCAATCGTTGAACCAGATGGGGATCTTCTAACGCGCGGTTGCCGTGATCAATGCGTTTAACCTTTAAATCGTCCAAGGCTTCGCAAACATAGGCGGGCGGGCCTTCTTCACCCGCATGGGCGACAGCAATAAACCCTTGCTGACGGGCCTCACGATAGACGCGCGAGAATTTGGAGGGTGGATGGCCCTTCTCTGATGAATCAAGACCAATCGCAAAAATATGATCGCGGCACCGGCAGGCATCCTTGAGCGTTGCAAACGCCTCTTCTTCCGGAAGATGGCGCAAGAAGCACATAATCAGTTTGGATGAGATCCCAAAATCGCGCTTGGCGCGTTCAAGCGCATCGACCAATCCGGATAGGACGGTATCAAAGGAAACACCGCGCGCCGTGTGGCCTTGGGGATCAAAAAAGATTTCAACATGCCGCACATTTTGGACGTGCATTTGGCTAAGATACGCGAATGCCAAATCAAAGAAGTCGCGTGACGTCACAAGCACCGACATGCCCGCATAATAGACGTCTAAAAAATCCTGAAGTGAGCCAAAGGCGAACGCGCGCCGAACGGCTTCGACATCCGCATAGGGAAGCTGGATGCCGTTGCGCTCCGCGAGCGCGATCATCATCTCAGGCTCCAATGTGCCTTCGATGTGAAGGTGGAGTTCGGCCTTTGGCATGGCCTCAATGAAACGGTTAAGCACGCTCATCGACACCTTTCATGTTCCACCGCACGCGTGCGGCGACCCATAAGCCTGCCTTACACCCTCCGAAGAAGGGGTAACCCCTCCTTCGGCTATCGTCAAAAAAACAATTAAGCGAGCTTGAGATTGCCAGCGCTTGTCTTGTTTTTCCGTGGATCCATAATCAGCTCATAGCTGACTTTTTGCTTTTCTTGCAGATCCTGTAATCCAGCCTGCTGGACAGCTGAAATGTGTACAAACACATCCGCGCCGCCGCCATCTGGCTGAATAAATCCATAACCTTTGGTTGCATTAAACCACTTAACAGTTCCTGTAGCCATCACGCCCTCGAAGAAATCCGTCAACCGCTGACGGATCTTGAACGTAACCTGCAAATTTCGACATGGCAATATTTTCGGAAATAAAATCGTCAAATGTCGTATTTTGAACAATTCGTCGGAATCGACCATTATCAGACTGCCGGTTTGCCAAGTGAAGATGGGTCGATTAAACAGCCTCTATTCAATTTTTGAGGCCTATTCCATGACCGCGACACTCCCTGACCGCCTTTCGATCCATCCCGACAGCCCCTTTCACAATGCTAAATTGCTTCAAAGCGGCGTTGGAATTCTCTTCAATGGCGTGGAGAAGACCAATGTCGAGGAATATTGCGTGAGCGAGGGCTGGGTCAGGGTTGCCGCCGGAACCGCGAAAGACCGTCACGGCAACGCCATGACGATCAAGCTCAAAGGCAAAGTCGAGCCGTTTTTAAAAGGCGAATAGTCGCAAGCGCCTAATTTTATCGCAGACCTCAGACCAGACCATTTTTATAAATGGTATGCGGGCCGATGTTTTTAATGTCGCGTTCGCCACAGAGCGCCATGGTGATATCCATCTCTTTTTGGATAATCTCCAAGGCGCGGGTTACGCCCGCTTCGCCGCCTGCCCCCAAACCATAAAGAAACGGCCGGCCAATAAAGGTCGACTTGGCCCCAAGCGCCAAAGCCTTGATGACGTCCTGGCCGGAGCGAATACCGCCATCGATGTAAATCTCTGTCTTCCCGCCAACCGCTGCGACGATTTCGGGAAGCACGCGGATTGAGGATGGTGCGCCATCCAATTGCCTTCCGCCGTGGTTCGATACGATGATGCCGTCTGCACCATTGGCAACCGCCGAGCGCGCGTCCTCCGCGTCCAACACGCCTTTAACGATCACTTTGCCGCCAAATCGATCTTTGATCCAACCGACATCGCTCCAGCTCAATGTCGGGTCAAATTGCGAACCCGTCCAAGCCGAAAGCGAACTCAAATCGACGAGATTATCAACATGCCCCACAAGGTTACGAAAGGTGCGGCGGTGGGTGCCGAGCATCCCTAGCGACCACGCGGGACGCGTCGCCATCTGCCAAATATGTTTCGGGGTAAATTTGGGCGGGGCCGATAATCCATTCCGGATATCCTTGTGGCGCTGGCCTAAAATCTGCAAATCCATGGTCAAGACAAGTGCCGAGCATTTCGCAGCCTTTGTCCGGTCAATCAGGCGCTCGATAAAGCCGCGGTCGCGCATCACATAAAGCTGGAACCAAAAGGGCTTGGTCGTGTTTTCGGCGACGTCCTCAATCGAACAAATGCTCATGGTCGAGAGCGTGAAGGGAATACCGAATTTTTCGGCCGCCTTTGCCGCTTTGATTTCACCATCAGGATTTTGCATCCCCGTCAGGCCCGTCGGCGCCAGAGCCACCGGCATCGCGATCGTCTCGCCCAACATTTCGGTTTTAAGCGAGCGTCCTTCCATGTTGACGGCCACGCGCTGGCGCAACATGATTTGATGAAAATCGCTTTCATTGTTGCGGTAGGTCGTCTCGGTCCAACTGCCCGAATCCGCATAATCAAAAAACATCTTCGGAACACGACGTTTCGCGAGTTTCTTCAGATCAGCAATCGTCAGGCAGGATTGAAGGGCAGACATTTTTACATCCTCATTCGTCAAACAGACCCTATCGGTAGTACGATTTACCCATTTTGAGAAGGCCGTTGATAGAATCCCTCGCCCAACGAGCGCGATGCAACCGCAAATTCTGTCCAATAAACAATCAATAATTGGACATTTTAGCGATTCACGTTATCTCTATAGAGCTACTAAGCCCAAAAATGGGCATTTATAATCTTTAGGGGACACGCTTATGGCTTTAAAAAATGCCTCGCCATCGCTCTATAATGACGATTTGGCACCAAGTACCGACCGCAATTGGGGTGCGTTCAGTATTTTTAACGTCTGGACATCGGACGTTCACAGCCTTTGGGGCTACTATCTTGCCGCTAGTCTTTTTCTGATTTGCGGCAATTTCGTTAATTTCATTGTCGCGATCGGCCTCGGATCGGTGGTGATTTACTTCCTCATGAACATGGTCGGCTTGGCCGGTGTCAGAACCGGCGTTCCATATCCGGTTCTTGCCCGCGCCTCGTTCGGCATTTGGGGCGCCAATATTCCAGCCTTGGTCCGCGCCATCGTCGCGTGCTTCTGGTATGGCGCGCAGACCAGTGCGGCATCGGGCGCCATCGTCGCCCTCCTCACGCGCTCGGAAGGCATGATGGCCTTTCAACAGTCGAGCCATATGCTCGGCCATTCAACGCTTGAAGTGATTTGCTACGTGATCGTCTGGGCCCTCCAACTCCTCATCATTCAGCGGGGCATGGAAACGGTTCGCAAATTCCAAGACTGGGCCGGCCCCGCCGTTTGGCTCATGATGCTTGTCTTGGCCGTTGCTCTGACGATCCAAGCCGGTGGCATTTCCTTTGGCTCGGACATTCCGCGCGACGTTTTGCTCGACAAGACGAAGGATGCTGGAAGTTTTGGTGAACCCGGTTCGATCGGCGCGCTCTTTGCCGTTGCTGCTACGTGGATAACCTATTTCGGTGCGCTTTATCTCAACTTCTGCGATTTCTCGCGGTATGCCAAAGACGAAAAAGCGCTTCGTACGGGTAATCTCTGGGGTCTGCCAATCAACCTCATTCTGTTCACCTTGGTGGCCGGCATCACAACAACGGCAGCCTTCAAGGTCTATGGTGAGGTCTTGCTTCACCCTGACCAGATCTCGGCCAAATTCGACAATTGGTTCCTCGCTTTGCTTGCTGCCTTGACGTTCGCAGTCGCGACTCTCGGAATCAATGTTGTGGCCAATTTCGTATCGCCAGCCTTCGACTTTGCTAACGTTTTTCCAAAGCAGATCGACTTTAAAAAGGGTGGTTACATCGCCGCCGGTATTGCTTTGGTGCTCTATCCGTTTGCACCATGGGAAGGCGGCGCGGCGCAGTTCGTCAATTTCATCGGCTCCACAATGGGTCCGATTTTCGGCGTGCTGATGGTCGACTATTTCCTCATCCGAAAAGGCGTTATCAATGTCGAAGCGCTTTATCAGGAACAAGGTGAATATCGCTTTGGCAATGGCTGGAATACGAAGGCCTTTATTGCCGCTGGCATCGCCGGAATTTTCTCGACGATCTTGCCGTTCTTCACGACGATCCTGCCATCCTGGTGGGGCATTTATGGCTGGTTCATTGGCGTTATCATTGCCGGTGCCGTCTATTATGTCATGCGTTCGGGAGAACCTGCGCACTAAGTAAAATTACACTCATCGATGAAGCCCGCAGCCTATCCGCTGCGGGCTTTTTTTATAGCTCTCTGTACAGTGCTTCACGATCATGGAAGATAAGGGCCCAGAGACCTTCGCCACAATGAAACGGGGAAACATCGCAATGGCTGATATCGGCGCAGATATTCTGACATGGATCGACACCCATCGCGGGCAGCTTTCCGATTGGAACCAAACCATCTGGAATTTTGCCGAAACCGCATGGCGCGAAGAGCGCTCGGCTGCATGGTATGTGGCGCGTCTAAGGGAAGAAGGGTTCGAGGTTGAAGAAGGCTCGGGCGGCATGCCAACGGCCTTCTCTGCGCGTTGGTCGAATGGTGACGGCCCATCGGCGATGACCTATGCCGAATATGATGCCGTCCCCGGCAATTGCCAGAAGGCAGACACTTATCGTGCGCCACGTGAAGGATTATCGCGCTTTGCAAGCGGCCATACAGACCCGCATTCCGCCTTGGGCATGAGCGGGCTTGGGGGGTTATTGGCAACCAAAGCGGTGATGCAAAAGCATGATATCAAGGGCACGCTGCGCTTTATGGGCGAACCCGCAGAGAAAGTTCGCGGCTCAAAACCCATTCATGCCGCCAAAGGATATTATGACGGTCTCGACGGCATCGTCTCGTTTCATCCGTTCTATATGTTGCCGCTCAGCAATACATGCCGATGGGAAACGCATTGCGGACCGTATTACGGCGTAATTTACGAATTTCTATGCGAAGAGCCTGAATCATGGCTCGCAGATGTAGGCAAATCGTCGAGTGGCAATCCCATTCCAGCCGCGCATACCATGGCGCGTGCGCCCGGTGCGAATGATGCGGTAACGATGATGTTTACGCTCGGCAAAACCGCGCGTGATCATATGCTACCGCATTCCGGTACATGGACAGTGAACGAAACGATCCTCGCATCAGGCCAAGCAACAGCTGATAATCTGCCAGCGCAGATGTCGCAGATTATGTATGCCATGCGCGCACCTTCGCGCGAAATGCTCGATCGTATGCTGGCTGTCCTTGATCGAACGGCAGAAGCAGCGGCCCTTGCCTCCCATTGCACTGTAAAGCGTCACTGGGTTTCAAAGTCGCGACCGGGCCTTGCTAATCATGCGATGGCACAACGCACCTACGATCATCTTACGCGCGTCGGCGCGCCTCGCTTTGATGGTGACGCCATAATATCGGCCCACGCCATTCAAAAAGAACTAGGCTTAAAGCCGACCGCGAAGCCTTTTATTGATGCGATTGAAAAATTGCTACACCCGCAAGAAGCCGAACGTCTGATGCGAGCGGAAATTCCAGACTGGCAAACCCATTATACGTCTGATGATTATACGGACATGACATGGCATGCGCCCACCGTAAGGCTTTATATCGGTCGCCCTGCCTTAAAGGCAACGGATGGATTCACCTATCCGGACTGGGTGATGAATGCACTGGGGGGCCTTCGCTCGTGCATTGATCCGATGATCATCACCGCTTCAAAAACGATAGGGTTAACGCTACTCGACATTATCAGCGACGCAACGCTTCGTGCGTCGGCGCGCGAGGAGTTCAATACCCGAACCGGTGGCGGTGTTGGTGGTGAGAAATGGGAAGCGCCTTGGTGCGATTACACTGCCCCGATTGAACATCCTTGGCCACACTATATTCAAACATCGCGCGGTCATGAATGGTGGATTCCAGAAACGGCCACCGATCGAGCAATGCACCGATGACGCGTAACACTGGACCTTCGGGTAAAAGCAGGGAATGATCGCGCAACGAATCTGTTTGCTTTGTGATTAGGAATTCCGTGTCAGCCTATTGGAACCAAACGCCATCCGGCAAAAAGCGCCTTCGCGGACTTGGAATTCATCTTCCCGGCACGCCGGGAACCTGCAATGCCATTACTGATGTTGGTGGTGTAGAAGTCGGTTACACGACGCTGATATCAGGAGACGGCCCGCGCGTGGTTGGCGAGGGTCCTATCCGTACCGGTGTCACGGCGATCTTGCCGCGGGGACGAGATGATCCGCAAACGGCTTGCGCGGCGGGATGCTATTCCTTCAATGGCAATGGCGAATTGACCGGTTTGCACTGGGTCGAGGAATCGGGCGAACTGACAACACCTATTACGTTGACGAATACCCATAGCTGCGGCGTTGCACGTGATGCCACCATTCAATGGCTCGTCACCCGAAAAGATCAGCCCGCTCAAGATTGGGGCCTGCCGGTGGCTGGTGAAACCTATGATGGCGAGCTCAATGACATCAACGGATTTCATGTCAAAGCGGAACATGTCATCCAAGCATTAGACAATGCGCGTGGCGGGCCAATTGAACTAGGTAGCGTTGGTGGCGGCACCGGCATGCTAACTTTTGATTTTAAGGCCGGATCCGGTTCGGCATCCCGCCTTATATCCATTGCGGGTGAAACATTTACTGTCGGGGCATTCGTGCAATCCAATTTTGGACGTCGCTACGAAATGATTGTTGATGGTCATCGCGTCGGCAAAGAAATGCCGGGTGGCGAATTACGTGGGCGCCCCGTGGGATCCATCATCACCGTGATAGCGACCGATGCGCCTTTATTGCCGCATCAATTAAAGCGGTTGGCACGTCGCGTGCCCGTTGGTATCGCACGAACCGGCGGCATTGGTCACAATGGCTCAGGCGATATTTTTATTGCATTTTCGACTGCCAACCACGAAGCCTTTTCTGCGAGCTCCGCAATGGTATCAATGCGCACTTTGGCAACAGGGCGAACAATTGATGCTTTATTCGAAGCGACCGCACAAGCAACAGAAGAAGCGATTCTTGATTCCATCATCGCGAATGAAACGATGACTGGCGCCGATGGAAATACGGCTATTGGAATCGATCATGACCGCTTGCTGTCCTTACTGGTCTGAGTGAGTAACCGCCTTAATGGAAACGGAAAAATATTACGATCCCGATTGGCGTGATCGTTTGTTCCAACGATGGCATGGCGTCGATGTCGAAGGAATTTTACCGGTTGCGGCTATCGCGTCTGCAGAGCTAGCGGCCACCGCGCGCGGAACCTTTTACCAACCCATCCCCGTTCGCTATCTCAAGCGCATCTTAAAAAGTGCAAAGGCAACAGGCATCCCGTTCCGCAATTTTGTTGATATGGGCTGCGGTAAAGGCAAGGCCTGTTTATATATGGGGCGAACAGGCGCATTTCGACGGGTAGTCGGGGTTGAAATATCATCACCCCTCATTTCAATTGCACGCGATAATAGAATTCAAATGGGTGGCACCTCGCAGGTCGAATTCGTTCAAGCCGATGCCCAAACCTATCTGCTGCCGGATGGTCCGACTCTCGTCTTTTTGTTCAATCCTTTTGATGCGATCACAATGTCGCGGTTTATATCTTTTAATCGCCGGCATTTCCAAAGGCACGGCTCCATCATTGCCTATGCCTTTGATATTGATCGCGAAGTTTTAAAAAGCCACGGCTTCAAAGTGCTTTGGCGCGACAACAAAAACCGCCTGTCCTTCCACGCCATCTCATAATTTTATCACCGCATCGCAAAAAACGACTGTTTAAACGGTGATCCGTTCGCTAGACAACCCGTAGGTGCAATTGGACTTTGGATTTCGTCCAATTTCCTCCCATCTGTGACTTTCATCCCCGGCCGAGTTTCTCGCCGGGGATTTTTTATCTCTTTTGTAAGTTAGCGCGCTTTTTGGCCAAATAAGACCGCTTGAGCGTCCTTATCGGTGGCTAGATTATATTTATTGGGTGCGTCAGCGCCCGCGGCAAGGCCACGCTCTACCGCCGGACGCGCTATCAAGGCCTCATACCACCGCTTCAGATGAGGAAAGTCTTCGAGCTTTTGACCGATACGTTCATGTCCCTTTACCCAACCAACCGAAGCCATATCGGCAATCGAATAATCACCCGCCAAATATTCATGCTTGGCGAGTTGGCGATCCATGACGCCATAGAGGCGATTAACCTCATTGGTGTAGCGGTTGATGCCGTATTCAACTTTTTCCGGCGCGTAGATGCGGAAGTGATTGGCTTGACCAGACATTGGTCCCAAACCACCCACTTGCCAGAAGAGCCATTCTTCAACGGCGACGCGTTTACGCTCATCCGCTGGATAGAATTTACCCGTCTTGCGACCGAGATATTGCAAGATGGCTCCCGACTCGAAAATCGAGATCGGTTGGCCATCCGGCCCATTCGGGTCGACAATGGCTGGTATGCGATTGTTCGGTGAAATCGCCAAAAATTCGGGCTTGAATTGATCACCCTTGCCGATGTTCACAATATGAAGATTGTAGGGTAGTGCGCATTCTTCCAACATGATCGAGATTTTTTGACCATTGGGCGTTGGCCAATAGTAAAGATCGATGGCGTTTTTTGGGCTCTCGGACATTTGATTTCTCCTCGATTGCAGCAAAAATTCAGAGTTTCTTTTTAAAGCCTAGATGAGACTAAGCATAACCCAATCGGTCATAAAAGCGATGCGCATCCTTACGCTTATGACTGGATGTCAGCTCGGCGACGGCCACACCCCATTGGCGAGATTCGTCCTCGGCATATGCCATCATCGCAGCGCCAATGCCACGGTTGCGATGGGTTGCAGCTACTTGAATGGAGCGAAATAAAACATGGGGGCGCCCCCGCCCGGTAAGTTCGACGAGAACCGTGGCGATCATGCTGCCAATAAGAATGCCTTGCTCCTCGGCCACCAACAAATGCTCGCCCGGATCGGCGAGCAGAGCATCTATGGCTGCCTCATAGGCAGGTCTATTTTCAGGCGTCCACGCATCACCATGGCCGCCAATTTCATCAGCTTCATGCAGGGCGATAATGGCCGGTAAATCAGCCTTTATCGCCTTTCGAAAAACGACCTTGTCGTTCATCCGGCCTTCCGGGACTCAGCCGTCAGCAATGTCGAGGGCGGGGCAAAATGTGGCAGAGCGGATAAACGGTCCATCCAAGCACGTATGGTTGGATAGGCACTGAGGTCTTCACCACTTTCATCGGCGAATATGACGACGCCGAACAGATCAATATCCGCAATGGTCGGTTGCGCGCCTGCGAGCCAATGATGGCCCGACGCAAACCACTGCTCGAGCGTATCAAGGGCAGCTTTACGCTCTGCTTCATACATCGCCACTTGCGGCGCCTCTAACTGGCGGAACCCGCGCTTCCATCCGCGCAAGCGATAGATCGGCGCGTCGAGCTTGTCCCATCCCCAGAACAGCCATTCGCGGGCGCGGAGGCGATCATCCAACGTCGCGCCGCCGAATTGTCCGGTCTTGTCGGCGAGATAATCGAGGATGGCGCCCGATTGGCAAAGGGCCCGGCCATTTGACGTATCGACCAAAGCGGGCACCTGACCGAAGCGATTGATCGCTAAAAACTCCGGAGTTTTATGGTCACCCGCGCGCAAATTGACGCTGATATAGTCAAAGGCTTCGCAGCAAAGTGTGAGCATCAACCCGATTTTATAGGTCGGCCCGGACATAAAGAAACCGTGGAGAGCGTAACGAGCAGTCATAGGATATCCTTCATGGTTTAAGGCACCGTTGCATTCTTCATCGAATACAACCCAAATTTTTCAAACGTGCGACACTCTTTCAAGAATGTCGAATGCTTAGTAGAATAGCTGGCGCTTTAAATTCCAAGCTTTGATTTCAATAAATCATTGACCGCTTGCGGATTGGCCTTCCCGCCCGTTTCTTTCATTACCATGCCGACGAACCAACCGATCATCGTCGGCTTGGCTTGGGCCTGCGCAACCTTATCGGGATTAGCCGCAATGACCGCGTCAATCGCTTTTTCAATGGCGCCCGTATCGGTAACCTGCTTCATGCCGCGAGCTTCAACAACCTGCCGCGGGTCGCCGCCTTCGGTCCAGATGATTTCGAACAAATCTTTCGCAAGCTTGCCCGAAATGACATTCTCACTGATGAGATCAACAATTGCGCCAAGCTGGTCAGCAGAGACAGGCGACGTTGCAACCGTCTTGCCTTCTTTGTTGAGCCTTCCAAAAAGTTCGTTGATTACCCAATTGGCCGCAAGCTTACCATCGCGGCCTTTTGCAACCGCTTCAAAATAATCCGCCTGATCGCGTTCAGCAATCAAGACACCTGCATCATAAGCCGTCAAACCATAGGTTTTGATGAAGCGCGCTTTCTTGTCGTCCGGCAGCTCGGGCAGATGACGCGCCAACTCGTTGACATAGTCTTGCGTGAATTCGAGCGGCAACAAATCCGGATCGGGGAAATAGCGATAATCATGGGCTTCCTCTTTCGAACGCATCGAACGGGTTTCGCCCTTCGACGCGTCGTATAGACGGGTCTCCTGATCAATCTTTCCGCCATCTTCCAAAATGCCGATTTGGCGGCGCGCCTCATACTCAATCGCCTGCCCCATAAAGCGGATCGAATTGACATTTTTAATTTCGCAGCGCGTGCCAAATCCTTCACCCGGACGGCGAACAGAAACGTTCACATCGGCACGCAAAGAGCCTTCATCCATATTGCCGTCACATGTACCGAGATAGCGCAAAATCGTGCGCAGCTTCGTGACATAGGCGCGCGCTTCTTCGGATGAGCGCATATCGGGCTTCGAGACGATTTCCATCAATGCGACGCCCGAGCGATTCAAATCAACGAAGCTCAAAGATGGCGACTGATCATGCAGTGATTTGCCCGCGTCTTGTTCCAGATGCAGGCGTTCAATGCCGACCGTGATCTGGCCACCGCTTTCTGGCAAATCGACGATGACTTCGCCTTCACCAACGATAGGGCTTTTATACTGCGAAATCTGATAGCCTTGCGGCAGATCCGGATAGAAATAATTCTTACGATCAAAGACCGAGCGGAGATTGATCTGTGCCTTCAGCCCCAAGCCGGTGCGGATGGCTTGGGCCACGCATTCCTCGTTGATCACGGGCAACATGCCCGGCATGGCCGCGTCGACCAGCGAGACATGGCTGTTAGGCTCGCCGCCATATTCGGCTGATGCGCCGGAGAAGAGTTTAGCATGCGAGGTAACTTGCGCATGGATTTCGAGGCCAATAATGACCTCCCAATCGCCCGTTGCGCCCTTGATGAGCTTTTTAGGGTCAAGCGTTCTGGTATCCACGATCGCGTTCATACGGGTAGCCTCAACATTCCACTGAATCGACCCCTGTTTTGCTTGCCCCGATGCATCCGGTCAAGGGCTAACCGTGCTTTACAGGGCTAGGTCGCTGTTCTAATCTCTGGGGTGAAGTGACCTTGGCCGCTCGCAATGAGGCTCCGCCATGAACCGTCCTGTGATTCCGCGTATGAGTATCGATGCTTTCCTAGCCTGGGCCGATTGGCAAGACGGGCGGTATGAACTTGTGCGAGGCCGTCCCGTGATGATGAACCAGACCTCATGGAACCATTCAAAAATTACAACCAACTTGCTTTCAGTCTTGTTACAATCGGTTGATCGAGACATTTATCATATAGCCTCAGGCGATTTTGCGCTTCAAACAGGTGTCGATACGGTTCGACTGGCGGACATTATGGTTACGCCCTCAAATCGTTCCGCAAAAGATCACCGCACGGACGAAGCCGTTGTGCTCATCGAAATTCTATCGCCCTCGACCGCGACGGATGATTTTGGTGACAAGCAGCGTGAATATCTCGCGCTATCTTCGCTTCAGGCCTATTTAATCGTCGCGCAAGACACCGTGTGTGTCTGGGCGTGGATTAAAGGGGAAGAGGGTTTCCCGCAAAAGCCGGAGGTTATCGAAACGCGGGACGGGGCGATCGCCCTGCCCGCTTTGGGGCTATCGATTAAACTTGAGGCGATTTATCGGAACGTCGCGCATTAATACGCGCTGCGCTGTAGCCGATGATGCTCCAGCCATAGCCAGCCAAAACACGAAAGAGAGCGTGAGCGCCACCAAAAATATACCCACCTTCAAACCAAGAAATATCGAGCATTCGAAGCACGAATGTGACAACAGTACCCGCAAGTCCGGCGGCAAGCCCCGCCAAAATCAATTTGCCGAATTGATTGGCCTTCCACCCCATTAACAAGCCGATGCCAACCACGAAGGGATCAAAGATCGCCTCGAGAATAAGCCATGTGAAGGGCTTTAGCCCCTCATAGAGCGCTTCATAAAGCGGCATCAGGCCCACCAAGCTTCTGGAAGCTTGGTCCTGCCTGCTGCTTGTTCGATAACTTCGCCGAGCGAGAACAAGGTTTCCTCATCAAAAGGACGACCAATCAGCTGCAAGCCTAATGGTAACCCGTCGGACGATAGACCCGCAGGAACGGCCAAGCCGGGAAGACCTGCCATGTTTACGGTCACGGTAAACACATCGTTCAAATACATCTCGACTGGATCCGCACCGCTCTTCTCGCCAATACCAAAGGCAGGGGATGGTGTAGCAGGCGTTAGCACGGCATCCACACCGGATGCATAGGCCTTCTCGAAGTCCTGCTTGATCAGCGTGCGGATTTGCTGCGCGCGCACATAATAGGCGTCGTAATAACCAGCCGAAAGCACATAGGTGCCAATCATGATGCGACGCCGCACTTCGGGCCCGAAGCCTGCGGCGCGGGTCTTTTCATACATGTCGGTGATGTCTTTGCCTGGAATGCGCAGGCCATAGCGAACACCATCATAGCGCGCGAGGTTCGAGGACGCTTCGGCGGGGGCAACAATGTAATAGGCCGGCAAAGCATATTTCGTATGCGGCAGCGAGATTTCGACAATCTCTGCACCCGCAGCGCGAAGCATTTCGGCACCCTTGGTCCAAAGCGCGTCGATTTCAGCCGACATGCCTTCCACGCGGTATTCTTTCGGAATACCGATCTTCATGCCCTTCACGGAGCGACCAATCGCTGCCTCGTAATCGGGAACGGCGCGATCAACCGATGTTGTATCTTTTGCGTCATGTCCCGCCATGGAACGGAGCATAATCGCCGTATCCCGAACGGTACGGGCAATCGGCCCTGCCTGATCGAGAGAGGAAGCGAAGGCGACAATGCCCCAACGCGAGCAGCGTCCATAGGTCGGCTTAATGCCAACGGTTCCGGTAAAGGCTGCGGGTTGGCGAATGGAGCCGCCCGTATCGGTTGCCGTAGCCCCAAGGCAAAGCCCTGCAGCAACGGCCGAGGCCGAACCGCCCGACGAACCACCTGGAACAAGCAAGCCTTTTTTATCACCAGCGAGTGCGGCTTTGGCTTTTTCAGCCGACCAATTGGGCGGCGTCCACGGCGAAGCAACGGGACCGAAGGCAGAGGATTCATTCGATGAACCCATCGCAAACTCATCATTCGATAATTTGCCGAGCATCACCGCGCCATCGCGCCATAATTGGCTCGAGACGGTTGATTCATATTGCGGCACAAAATTAGCCAGAATATTCGAGCATGCCGTCGTGCGAACGCCTTTGGTTGCGTAAAGATCCTTAATGCCGAGCGGAATACCCTCGAGCGGCCCTGCCTCGCCTTTGGCAATTTTCTCGTCGGATGCTTGCGCCATAGCACGCGCTTGATCGGGCGTTTCGAGGACGTAAGCGCCAATCGGGCGCGCGGCTTCAACGGCGGCGATATGAGCCTGCGTCAATTCAACCGAAGAAATCTTTTTAGCCTTCAGCGCATCACGCGCATCGGCCAGGGTCATATGGGTAAGGTCGGTCATGATGGCGCCTATTCGACGACTTTAGGAACAAGAAAATAATGGTCTTCGGTCATCGGCGCATTGCCTGTGACCGTTTCTGGATATCCGCCATCGCTCACCTGATCGACACGCTTCTTCATCGCCATAGGCGTGACGGAGGTCATTGGCTCGACGCCCGTGACATCCACTTCCCCGAGTTGCTCGACGAAGGAAAGCATGGCGTTAAGTTCGCCCATCAGATGGGGGACTTCCTCATCGGTAACGGCAATGCGCGCCAAACGCGCAATTCGCCGGACAGTAGCCTGATCAACAGACATGATAACTCCAGAGCAAAGGTCAGGATTCGAATATGCCGCCTATAGCACCCACGCGGGAAGCGCCGCAATGGAGGATCCGGGCGTTTCGACTTGGTATCGGACGGCGAGGCATGCTAACCCCGCTTTATGGATGAAAAAAACCGCTCCGATGCTGCCTTTAACCTCGCTTTGCCGCGCGGTTCGCGTCTTATGGGGCTGGATTTGGGTACCAAAACCATCGGTCTCGCCCTTTCGGACGTCGAGCGCCGTATTGCAACACCGCTTGAAACGATTCGTCGGGTCAAATTCAAGGCGGATGCCACGGCACTGCTTGGACTGGCAGAAAAGCACGGGGTAGCGGCGCTGGTAATAGGTCTTCCGCTCAATATGGACGGCAGCGAAGGCCCCCGCGCTCAGGCAACAAGAGCTTTTGTTCGTAATTTATCGACCCTCTCGCCCCTTCCGGTTCTGTTTCAAGACGAAAGACTTTCGACCGCCGCCGTTACGCGAACCTTGATTGACGCCGATGCTTCACGCTCTCGGCGAGCAGAATTGGTCGATAAATTGGCCGCCGCCTATATCCTGCAATCGTTTATCGATCGGGTTAACACCACAAATTCCTCCTTCTAACCTCTAATTTCTGGTTGCTTGAAACTGCCAATGTCCGCTTTTCCAAATCTCTTAACGGTTTTTCTTGTTATCGCCGTAGGCGCTACCCTTCGGGGCACAGGCGCCATCGTTCAGGAGAATTGGCGCGGGTTTGAGCGGATTACCTATTTTGTTCTTTTCCCGGCGATGTTGATGTCAACAATGGCAACCGCCGACCTCGCGGCCACGCCTTTTATAGCCGTTGGTGCCACTCTGGTTTTATCGCTGCTTACCGTTGCGGCCCTTCTGCTCATTTTGCGGCCATGGCTCGCCCGCTGGCTTGATATGGATGGCCCCTCATTCAGTTCCGTATTTCAAGGATCGATCCGCTGGAACTCGTTTGTCGCTTTTGCCATGGCATCGAGCCTTTACGGAAAACAAGGTGCCGCCCTTTGCGCTGTTGCCATTGCAGCGATGATTCCGTTGCTTAACGTGTTAGCAGTAGGTGTTTTAGCCCGTTATGCAGCAGCAAAACGACCAACACCGGTAGATTTTTTTAAAACGTTGATCAAGAACCCCTTCATCTGGTCCTGCCTGATCGGATTAGCGCTACGCCCCATTATCAGTTTTGTCCCGACGGCCCTGTTTGCACCGCTGGCGATGATTGGCCAAACCTCGCTTGCGGCGGGGTTGCTTGCCGCCGGTTCAGGTCTTGAATTGGCAGCCCTCCGGCGACCGACGCTCCATCATCTTGTTCCCAGCATCGCTAAACTCGTCGCCATGCCACTTATCGCGAGTTTTTTCGCCGCGCTGTTCAGTGTTTCGGGAGTACCGCTGGCCGTTACATTACTTTGCATGGCTGTGCCAACCGCCAGTGCATCTTATATTTTAGCCAAGCAGCTGGGCGGTAATGCCATTCTGATGGCCGAGATTTTAACCCTGCAAACCTTGGGGGCGATGGTATCGATGCCTGTCCTATTGGCCAGTCTCGGATAAAATCGAAGATCAATCCTCGATCCAATAATTGAAGATTTTCGATCGATTTAGCGCTTAAAATTTCCATTTAACATGTAAATATCAGCATTTTTCGTGTCAATTTTAAAAATTGACCGTATCTCACTCTGCGTCAGGTCGACGAAGTTAGCGTCGCGTACGTCGACTTGATCAAATTTTAAAATGGTCGTAACACAACTTAAAGGGATTTATATTCTATATTTCCTGCATAGATTGTAGAATGTCTTCCCGGAAGAGCGTGTGGTTTAGTTCGGCGTATATCGTAATTCATCCCGCCAAAAAGGTTTCAACACATGGTTGCCATCGCCTTCAAGAAAACATCGGACGCATCCAATAGCGAAATCACAGCGATTGATTCCGCACCAATTTTAACAAACGGAACAGAGCGCGAGGAAATTGCGCTTTATCTCGCGCAAATGACGGGCGAACTTGCCGCTCTCGCCCGCAGCGCTCAATATGACCTTCTTGGTTATTTCCTTGAAATGGCTCGGATCGAAGCCAAAGGTCATGCCGGTGTGTTGAGAGCGCCTAACTAATTCGATTGGAATAAGATTGAGCGCTGGCCGATACGAGACCGCCGCTGCCGCGCTCAATCACGCCCTCTAATTCTAATTCGAGTAAGATTGTTTGTACCATCGCCGCGCTATGGCCCGTTAAACGAACCAAATCGTCAATGGATATTGGGGATGGCCCCATCAGTTGTAAAATTTGTTGCTTAGGCTTTTGTACTGCGTATCCCGTTAAGGTCCCGTTGTCGTCATCCTCCAAGGCAACGGGATCATTTTTTTTCGACGCCGATCTCGCTCTATTAACCTCGCGAAACCCTTTTTCATCCAGGTCCAATTCGTCCCAGAAGGGCTCGTCAGCCGAATGGTCACCGGATTCGTAAGCCTGCGGCGGCCAATCTTCGCGCCCCAACATGGGCGCTAAAGCAGCCATTACATGTTCAACGGAACCGATGAGCGTTGCGCCTTCCCGGATCAAATCATTGGTTCCCTCAGCCCGTGGATCAAGCGGCGAGCCTGGGACAGCGAACACATCCCTGCCCTGCTCCGTCGCAAAGCGGGCCGTTATCAACGACCCAGATCGTAACGCGGCTTCGACCACAATAACCCCCAAAGAAAGACCGGAAATAACGCGGTTTCTTCGCGGAAAATCGCGCCCTCGAGGCTCCCACCCCATCGGCATTTCGGAAATGGCGGCGCCGGTTTCCAAAATGAGGTCCAATAATTCGATATTTTCGCTCGGATAGACTTTATCGTGTCCACCTGCGAGCACAGCAACGGTACCTGTGGTCAAAGACGCGCGATGCGCGTGAGAATCAATGCCACGTGCGAGTCCCGATATGACGACGCAATGGGCGCGGCCTAGTCCCTCGGCCAGTATTTCTGCCATTTTCAATCCGCCGCCCGATGCGTTTCGGGAACCAACAATCGCAACCGTTGGACGCTCAAACAAAGCGGCGTTTCCGCGAAGTCCGATCATTGGCGGCGCAGAATCGATCATTCGTAACAGGCGCGGATAATCAGGTTCGCCCATCGCAATAAACCGTACGCCATAACGGGAGGCGACGGCTATTTCGTCTTCGGCCTCCGTGACCGTCGTGACGCGGCCGATGCGGCCTTGATGGGCAAGAAGTGACGGCAGCGCGTCCAGCGCTTCTCCCGCACCACCATATCGATTAATTAAGGTACGAAAGGTTCGAGGTCCAACGCCTTCGGTACGTGACAGGCGAAGCCAATCAAGCCTTTGGCGATCCGTTAGTTTGTGTCCCACCGCTTGGTCGCTCATTTTTTGATCCGATACGGCCTTCGGTTCCATTTAATAAACGAGCAATATTGGCGCGATGCATCCACCAAAGTACAACTGTCATAAAATACAGGGTCACAGCGATTGGCAGGCCGTCTAAATAAAACGCAATGAGGGGCGAAACGAGACTGGCGACAAGCGCAGACAACGACGAGTAACGGGTGATAAAAGCGGTCAGCAACCACAGGGCGGCAAAGCCAAGTGCTGCGGGCCAAACCAGCGCAAGGGTGACGCCCAAATAGGTGGCCACACCCTTTCCACCTTTAAACCGCAACCACACGGGAAAAAGATGGCCAAAAAAGGCGGTAAGGCCTGCAAGAAGCGTAAAATCAGATCCGACGAAGGTGGCGACGACCAATACCGCAACAGTGCCCTTGAGCATGTCACCTAGAAGGGTCGCAGCAGCCAGACCTTTTCGGCCGGTCCGCAGGACATTGGTCGCCCCAATATTACCCGAACCGATTTGCCTTAAATCACCCGCGCCAAAAAACCGGGTTAGCAGGACGCCAAAAGGGATCGAACCGAGCAGATAGCCGATTAAGGCTGAGGCAATGATCGCTTCGTATCCTAGCATCGGCCAATCCTTTTCAAATGATCAGGCTTCATGAACAATGTGACCGCCAACCATTGTCATATGCACGCGCCCCTGAAGCCGCGCGCCATCGAATGGAGTATTTTTACAGCGTGAATGAAGCGTTTCAGGATCAAGAACAAACGGCTCGTCCGGATCAAAAAGAATAAGGTCAGCCGGAGCGCCTTTTAAAAGGCGTCCTTGCGGTAATCCAATTAGATTGGCAGGCCGCGTTGACAGCGCTTGTAAAAGGCGCGGCAATGCAACGTCGTCGCTGTGCACCAGGCGTAAGGCTGCCGATAACAAAGTTTCTAAACCAATGGCACCATCCGCGCATTCCGCAAAGGGTTGGCGCTTGGTTTCAACATCTTGCGGATTGTGATCGGATACGATGACATCGATCAGACCCGACGCAACACCCTCAACCATTGCGCGGCGATCATCTTCATCGCGCAAGGGCGGCGATAATTTCAAGAAGGTGCGATAGGTACTGATATCGTTTTCGTTCAAGGTGAGATTGTTAATCGACACACCGCAGGTCACGGGTAGGCCTTCGGCCTTTGCTCTTGCAATAATATCAAGCGATGCCGCGCATGAAATCATGGCGGCATGATAACGGCCGCCCGTTAAGCGAACGAGGCTGATGTCTCGCTCCAGCATAATCGTTTCCGCTTCCCGCGGGATGCCAGGCAGACCTAAGCGACTTGACAGTTCGCTTTCATTCATCACCCCACCGTCAGCAAGGGTCGCGTCTTCGAGATGGTGGACAATCAAGGCACCAAAATCACGCGCATAAGTGAGCGCGCGACGCATGACTTGCGCATTGGCAATGGACCGCGCGCCATCGGTAAAAAATACGGCACCAGCCTCTTTCAAAAGGCCGATTTCGGTCATCTCTTTACCATTGAGACCTTTGGTTAAGGCGGCCGCCGGAAGCAACCGAATGCCGGCTTTTTCACGCGCGCGCCGAACGAGATAATCAACGACCGCCGGATCATCCACCGGAGGATTGGTTTCCGGCATGGAAACCACCGTTGTCACACCGCCAGCGGCTGCAGCACGACTAGCCGAAGACAGTGTTTCGCGATGCTCGGCACCGGGTTCACCAACAAAGGCCCGCAAATCAACCAAGCCCGGCGATAGGGTGCGGCCACGACCATCAATGACCAACGCACCTTCAGGCGGAGCCGAGGCGTCAATCGTCCGTCCCCAGGCGTGAATAGCGCCGTTCTCGACCGCCAAAGAACCATTGGTCTCAGTGGCTGTGAGAGGATCAACGAGATGGGCGTTTATGATGAGGACGGGACGCGGCGTCATCATGCGCGCACCTCACTGTTTGGGAGATGACGGGACAGCGCTTCAAGAACCGCCATGCGAACGGCAACGCCCATTTCGACCTGCTCGCGAATGAGCGATTGCGCGCCATCGGCAATGTCAGATGCAATCTCTACGCCCCGGTTCATCGGGCCGGGATGCATCACAAGCGCATCCGGTTTGGCAAGCGCGAGCTTTTCGGAATCCAATCCAAAATAGCGGAAATATTCTTTGACCGATGGAACGAAAGATCCGTTCATCCGCTCTCTCTGCAGGCGCAACATCATGACGATATCGGCGTCTTTCAGGCCTTCGCGCATATTGTTAAAAACCTTGGCACCCATATTTTCGATGCCGGTCGGCAAAAGCGTCGATGGACCGACGACGCGCACATCGGCGCCAAGGGCATTGAGCAAAATAAGATTGGAGCGCGCGACACGCGAATGCAGAATGTCACCACAAATGGCAACAACAAGGCCGCGGATACGGCCCTTATTGCGCCTGATGGTCAACGCATCAAGCAGCGCTTGCGTCGGATGTTCGTGCTGACCGTCGCCAGCATTGATGACCGAGCAATCGACTTTTCGGGCCAAAAGTTGGACGGCACCCGCTGAATGATGCCGGACCACAATTAAATCTGGTCGCATGGCATTGAGCGTCATGGCCGTATCAATCAGCGTCTCCCCCTTTTTAATCGAGGATGAGCCAACCGACATGTTCATGACGTCGGCACCGAGCCGTTTTCCGGCCAGTTCAAACGAGGCTTGGGTGCGCGTTGAGGCTTCAAAAAACAGATTAATCTGCGTTCTGCCCCTTAAAGTGGCCTTTTTCTTCTCGATTTGACGAGAAACCTCAACGGCTTCATCGGCTAAATCCAGAAGTTGAATAATGTCATCAGGCGCCAATCCCTCGATGCCGAGAAGATGACGGTGTGGAAAAAGCCGGCCCGGGGCGGTCAAATTGCTCATTAAAAGTCGGCTATAGAGGGGAGTGAGGCAGCAATCAAGCGGTTCGATGCGATGCCTGAAAGGCCTGTGTGGATTAATTTAACCAAAGCTTGCCCTTGACGCGCCGCCATTCGCTTGCGACATGAGGCCTCCAATAGAGCAGTCCTGCTAGGTTTTTCAAAGCGCTAGGGAATTTACGCATGAAGGTTGTCGTCGTCGAATCGCCCGCTAAGGCCAAGACGATCAACAAATATCTTGGAAAAGGCTACGAGGTGATTGCCTCGTTCGGCCATATCCGAGATTTGCCTCCAAAGGACGGCTCCGTTGATCCTGAGAAGGATTTTGACATGACCTGGGAGGTCGACAGCAAGGCCTCCAAGCGCGTTTCCGACATTGTAAACCTTGTCAAAGGCTCCGACGGCCTCATTCTCGCAACCGATCCGGATCGCGAAGGAGAAGCCATTTCGTGGCACATTGTTGAAGCACTCAATAATCGCCGCGCTTTAAAGGGCGTGCCCGTCGAACGCGTTACCTTCAACGCTATCACGAAAGACGCCGTTCTCGACGCGATGGCGCATCCGCGCCAAGTGGATCAAGCGCTGGTCGATGCGTATCTCGCGCGCCGCGCTCTCGATTATCTCGTAGGCTTCCGCCTGTCGCCCGTTTTATGGCGCAAGCTGCCAGGCGCACGTTCGGCAGGTCGCGTTCAATCGGTCGCTTTAAGACTTGTTTGTGAGCGTGAACGCGAAATCGACACTTTCATTACGCGCGAATATTGGTCACTGCTTGCCAAACTCACGACCGCTGCGGGACAAGAGTTTGACGCGCGCCTTGTTGGGGCGAATGGCAAAAAGATAGCGCGCCTTGATATTGGCTCTGGCAAAGAAGCTGAGGCTTTTAAAAAGGATCTTGAGTCAGCGTCCTTCACCGTAACATCGGTTGAATCGAAACCGGCCAAACGCCACCCCTACCCGCCTTTCACCACGTCGACCTTGCAGCAAGAAGCCAGCCGCAAATTGGGGCTGGCTCCAGCGCGCACGATGCAGCTCGCACAGCGTCTCTATGAAGGCGTCGATATCGGTGGTGAAACCGTTGGCCTGATTACCTATATGCGTACCGACGGTATCGATATGGCGCCTGAAGCTGTTGGTGCCGTTCGCCGTATGATCGAAAAAGAATTCGGTAGCGTTTACCTTCCCGGCGTGCCTCGGAAATATTCTTCCAAGCAGAAGAATGCCCAAGAAGCGCATGAAGCAATCCGCCCGACGGATATTTCCCGTCATCCCAAACAAGTCGCCAAGCTGATCGATGCCGAACAAGCCAAACTCTATGAATTGATTTGGACGCGCACGCTCGCCTGCCAAATGGAATCCGCTGAGTTTGAACGCACGAGCGTTGATATTTTGGCCGAAGCAGGCTCTCGCAAGCTTGATCTCAAAGCGACCGGACAGGTTGTAACCTTTGACGGCTTTTTGAAACTCTACCAAGAATCGCGCGACGACGACGCGGAAGATGAAGATGCGCGCCGTCTGCCGCCGATGAAGCAAGGTGAAAAACTTGCCAAGCGCGAGATCAAAGCCGATCAACATTTCACCGAACCGCCACCGCGTTTCTCCGAAGCTTCCCTTGTCAAGCGCATGGAAGAATTGGGCATTGGACGGCCTTCAACCTATGCGTCGACTTTGGCCGTTCTGAAAGAACGCGAATATATTCGCATTGAAAAGAAGCGTCTTCATGCCGAGGACAAAGGCATGTTGGTAACGGGCTTCCTCGAAAGCTTCTTTTCCAAATATGTCGAGTATGATTTTACAGCGGCACTTGAAGAAGATCTCGACAAGATTTCGAACTCCGAGATTGGCTGGAAAGAAGTGCTACGCGCCTTCTGGAAAGAATTCTCCGCTGCTATCGAAGGCACGACCGAGCTTGAGCGGACGAAAGTACTTGATGCGCTCAATGAGACAATGGGCTCGCATATTTTCCCTGCGAAAGCGGATGGATCTGATCCGCGTGGGTGCCCTTCCTGCGGTACCGGCCGTATCTCGCTGAAGCTTGGCAAATTCGGCGCCTTTATCGGATGTTCGAATTATCCTGAATGCCGTTTCACACGGCAATTGGGGGCACCTGCTGAGGGCTCAGAAAACGGTGAAGGCGGCGAAGGCGGCACACCGGGAACACGCGTACTGGGCAAAGATCCGGCTACCGGCGACGATATCACGCTTCGTGACGGACGCTTTGGACCTTATGTGCAACTTGGCGAGGGCGAAAAAGTTAAGCGCCAAGGATTGCCGAAGGGCACAAGCCCAAGCTCCGTTGATTTGGCATTAGCTCTCAAGCTCCTCTCGCTTCCGCGTGAAGTTGCTAAACATCCGACATCGGGTGAGCCTATTTTAGCCAATATTGGTCGCTACGGCCCTTATGTGCAGCATGGGAAAACCTATGCCAATCTTGGCGTCGAGGACGATGTGCTTGAAATCGGTGCCAACCGGGCCATCGACTTAATCATTGCAAAAGAGTCAGGCACTGGCGGATCACGCTTTGGTCGCGCAGCCGCCGCCCCTGGTCGTGTCGTGGGGGCCCATCCTGAGGGTGGCGAAATCACGGCAAAGGATGGTCGCTATGGCCCTTATGTCAGCTGGAACGGCGTAAACGCCACCCTACCCAAGGGTTCAACGCCTGACGCGGTAACGCTTGAAGAAGCGATTGCCTTAATCACCGCAAGGGCTGCGGTGGCACCGGCGAAGAAGACGGCCAAAAAGCCTGCCGCGGCGAAAAAACCAACAGCCAAGAAGGCAGCGACCGCAAAGAAAGCGGTAACGACACCAAAGGCAACGACGACCAAAAAGCCTGCCGCTAAAAAGCCTGCTGCAAAAAAAGCAGCGCCAAAGAAAACCACCAAGGCAAAGGCCTGAGTTCGGTTTTTAATGATTGAGAAAAAGCGGGTGTGTCACATGGGCACCCGCTTCGATCTTATATTTCGCTGCTAATCCCGCATTGATCTCAAGAACTGCCAGAACAGGTTCGCCCGAAGGCAATACACGGGTTGAATAGGGTTCGGCATTAGCAATGATGCGCGCAATTGTTCCATCGGCCCGAATGAAAATCATATCAAGCGGAATGAGCGTATCCTTCATCCACATTTGAACCGGACGTTCTTCGCCAAAATCGAAAAGCATGCCGCGCAATTCAGGGAGATAGGGACGAAACATTAATCCCTGTTCGCGCTCGGTTTCTGTGCGCATGATTTCGCAATCAAACCGCACGGAACCCATTGCTGCCTCAATCGTGACCGTTTCGATGCGCCCTTCCGCCCGTGCGGACGGGCCTGCACATGCTAAAAAGCAGACGGCAGCAATGATTGAAGACATAACAAAATAGAACGGCAGGCGGAAAGGAGGTTTCATAGCCTCATTTTTGACGGCTGAAGCCCTAATGGTCAATGCGAAAACGGTATGCCTTCGCCATCAACCAAACGGATTTCCGAGGCCATAAGCCCCTTAGCCCCGGGACCATAACGGACCAGCAGCTCCTGATCGGGCCGGACTTCGGCTAAGCCATAACGGCGGAGGACTTCCATATGAAGGAAGATATCAGGCGAACCTTCTCCCTCATTGGCGAATCCGAAGCCGCGCAACCGATTGAACCATTTGACCTTAACTTTAACCAAGGGGCTCGTCGGTGTCACAGCGATATGGGTGCGTGGCGGCGGCAATTGCGAGGGATGCACGGCCGTTGATAAGTCCATCGAAACAATGCGCAACACTTGCCAGCCACGCCGTCCCGCTATCGCCTCAAAAACAAGGCGTGTTCCCTCATAGGCAACCCGAAATCCGTCCCGTTGTAGGCATGTGACATGCAATAAAATATCGGGGCCGCCGCCGTCCGGAACGACAAATCCAAACCCTTTGGCTACATCAAACCATTTTATCGACCCGGATAAAGACACCGGAGCCGTCAATATCGAATTCGCCGAAACATCACTCCCATCCTGGCTGCGGCGATTTTCTGACGGCATCGGAGCACCCAAACCTTCTTTAACCATGCGACTCACCTCTACTGAATTAACTTACGTTACGGCATATTAATAAATAATGGCAACCGATTTTAAATTCAAATATTAATTTTGATATTTGAATAAAATTAAAATATATCGATGATTTATGATTATTTTAATAGTAATAAATAGATTTAATTTGATTATATTTTTTGAATAAATTAAATCAAATCTACAGTATTTTAAAAATTATATTCTATATTTTTATCTTTTTAAAAATAAAACAAAGAAAATGTGATTTATAAATTTAATATTTAAATGATTTCTATTTTTGTTAAATTCACTTTCTTTTTCGCTTGGCATACCGAGCAGAAATCCGCTGGCCCTAGAGAAAAACTCGGCCTAATGGCAATGATTGAATTATTGTCGCGCGGCGCTTACCGCTTTTTATAGCTTAGGGAGAGATCCGATCATGAAAATGACCACCGAAGAAGCTTTTGTAAAAGTCTTGCAGATGCATGGCATCGAGCACGCTTTTGGCATTATCGGTTCGGCCTTTATGCCAATTTCGGATCTTTTTCCGAAGGCTGGCATTAAATTCTGGGATGTCGCCCATGAAACCAATGGCGGCCTGATCTGCGATGGCTATACGCGCACAACGGGCAAAATTGCCATGGCGATCGCGCAGAACGGCCCAGGCGTTACGGGCTTCGTAACGGCCATGAAGACTGCGTATTGGAATCACACACCGCTTCTTCTCGTAACCCCGCAGGCGGCCAACAAGACGATCGGCATGGGCGGCTTCCAAGAAGTCGAGCAGATGGCCATGTTCCGCGACATGGTTTGCTATCAGGAAGAAGTGCGCGACCCGAGCCGCGTCGCCGAAGTTTTGAACCGAGTGATCTTGAAAGCCAAGCGGCTATCGGCACCGGCCCAGATCAATATTCCGCGCGATTTCTGGACCCAAGTCATCGATGTTCCGATGCCGACAATCCTCGAATTTGAACGCCCCTCTGGCGGCGCGCATGCCATCGCGGAAGCTGCAAAATTACTATCTGAGGCAAAATTCCCCGTCATCCTTTCAGGCGCGGGTGTTGTGCTCGGTGGCGCTATTCCCGATTGCGTTGCGTTGGCTGAGCGGCTCGATGCGCCGGTATGCAGCAACTATCAGCACAATGACAGCTTTCCTGGTAGCCATCGCCTGGCAGCCGGTCCTTTGGGCTATAATGGCTCGAAGGCTGCCATGGAGCTGATCGCGAAGGCCGATGTTGTTCTAGCCCTTGGTACACGTCTTAATCCGTTTTCGACGCTCCCCGGCTATGGCATTGATTACTGGCCTAAGACGGCCAAAGTCATTCAGGTCGATATCAACCCTGATCGCATCGGACTTACGAAGCCCGTGACCGTTGGTATTTGCGGTGACGCGAAGCAAGTGGCCCAGCAAATCTTAGCACAGCTTGCGCCGACTGCCGGCAATGATGGACGCGATGCCCGCAAAGCATTGGTTCACCAGACCAAATCAGCCTGGTTGCAGCAGCTCTCCTCTATGGATCATGAAGATGATGATCCAGGCACGACATGGAATGATCGCGCCCGCAAAGCCAACCCAGACCGGATGTCGCCACGCCAGGCTTGGCGCGCCATTCAGGCAGGATTGCCCGCCGATGCGATCATCTCGTCGGATATTGGCAATAATTGCGCGATTGGTAACGCCTATCCGACCTTCGAACAGGGACGGAAATATTTGGCACCGGGCCTGTTTGGGCCATGCGGTTATGGTTTCCCGTCGATTATTGGCGCAAAGATTGGCAATCCGGATACGCCGGTTGTCGGTTTTGCCGGTGATGGTGCCTTCGGCATTTCAATGTCTGAAATGAGCTCGATCGGACGCGACGAATGGCCAGCGATTACCATGGTAATCTTCCGCAACTATCAATGGGGCGCGGAAAAGCGCAATTCGACGCTTTGGTACGACGACAATTTCGTTGGCACCGAGCTAGACCCGCATCTTTCTTACGCCCGTGTAGCCGAAGGCTGCGGACTGAAAGGCGTAACCGTCAAAACCCAGGCGGAAGTAACGGCGGCGCTTAAAGAAGCTTGCGAGGCTCAGAAAAAGGGCGTCACAACCTTTATCGAAATCGTTCTCAACCAAGAACTGGGCGAGCCATTCCGGCGCGACGCCATGAAAAAGCCGGTCGAAGTAGCGGGTATCAATCCTGCCGATTTTAGGCCGCAGACGGTCGGTTGATCCAAACGCGATCTACTCAATAACGCTTGCTAAGAGCCCTCGCTTCACACCGAAGCGGGGGCTCTTTCGCATTGGCGCCGTTTCGGTCATGATCCTGCCATGTAACTCGTGCGTAAAAGAACGTAACAATTTTAATCAGGAGCTTAGGATGAAACTTCACCATGCCGTTCTCGCACTGTCATTATCCGTGATGGCCACATTTGCGGTGGCTTCGACCGCCGCCATTGGTGAACGCCAGCAAGTGATGAAATCGAATGGCGCCGCCACTAAATCCATTATGGGAATGCTAAAGGGCGAAGCGCCTTTTGACCTTCCTACCGTGCAAAAGGCGCTCGCGACCTATCAAGACAATACAACCAAATTCGTGACGCTTTTCCCCGATGATTCCAAAACCGGCGAGAAGACATCGGCATCACCCAAAATCTGGGACGATATGGCGGGCTTCTTAGCGGCCAATGAGAAGTTTAAAGCTGACGCCAAAGCGGCTTCTGTCGCCATCATTGATGAGGCAACGTTTAAAGCGACAATGCCGAATGTTCTCAAAAGCAATTGCGGCGCATGCCATGAAGCTTGGCGCATTAAGGATGCGCAGTAATCAAAACCGATATAGGCTTGGCCATGAATTTGCCTGCGCGCCTCTTATTGGTCTTCTGCGTCTTTATTCTGGCCGCAGGCTATTGGCTCACGGATTTCGACGCCCATTTCGCCTTTATGGGTGATGGGCGTTGGAAGGCGACGCGCGCGGCCGACCCTGTTAACGGAAAAGTGCTTTTCTCAGCGGGTGGCTGCATTTCATGCCATGCTTCCTCGGGCGCCGATGACCGTGTGCATTTAGGCGGTGGCAAGCCGCTCAAAACGCCCTTCGGCACATTCTATCCGCCCAATATTTCGCCGGATCTTAAAGACGGTATCGGCCGCTGGACGGAAACCCAATTTATTCGCGCGATACGCGATGGCACCGCTCCCGATGGTCGCCCTTATTACCCGTCCTTCCCCTATACATCCTATCGGCATCTCTCGCCCGATGATGCGATCGATATCTTTGCCTATATTCGAACCCTCCCACCCGTCAGCGGTAAGCCACCGAACCATGATTTGACCTTTCCATTCTCGATCCGCCGTGGCGTCGGTCTCTGGAAGCTCGCCTATCTCAATGGCAGCGTTATTGAGCCCGAAGGCAATCGGAGTGAGAGTTGGAATCGGGGCCGTTATCTCGTTGAAGGCGTAGGCCACTGCGCGGAATGTCATTCGCCCCGAAACTTTGCTGGTGCGATCATCGACGAGAAGCGATTATCGGGCGGGCCTAATTTAGAAGGCAAAGGTACGGTGCCCAATATAACGCCGGATAAAACGGGACTTGCTGCATGGTCAGAAGCCGACATAGCAAGCCTGCTTAAAGACGGATTTACGCCCGATTTTGACTCCGTTGGCGGATCCATGGCCGAGGTTGTTCGCAATACCGCCGAACTCAGCGATATGGACCGCATGGCCATGGCGATTTATCTGAAATCCCTGCCGCCTCTTCAGGGACAGATGCGGTCAAAATAGCTTCATACGAAGCCAGCATCATAGGTACGACCATCCGAATCAGCGTAACAACCGGATCGGTCTGTTTCCATGTAAAGCGTAAGGGAGCCTGATATATGTCTGACGATGAAGTTCCGGAAATGCCAGAAAAGTCGAACCGCAAAGTAGCTTTGTTCATTACCACTCTGGCGTTGCTGTTTGCTCTGGCGGAACTCGGCGCAAAAAGCTCCCAGACCGATGCCATCGCTTTCAATGTGAACGCCGCCGATACTTGGGCCTTCTATCAAGCAAAAACGATTAAGCAGACAACACTGCGGACGGCTGCAGAAAGTCTAGAAGCCTCTTTAGATCCTGCTGCATCCCCTGAATTGGTTGCGAGCCAAAAAAAGGTCATCGCTGATTGGAAATCAACGGCTGATCGGTATGAGAGCGACCCCGTCAAAAACGAAGGCAAAAAAGAATTGACCGAAAAGGCGATGTCATTTGAGCATCAACGTGACTCGGCGATGGAACATTATCACGTCTTCGAAATCGCAGGCGTTGTTTTGCAAATTTCGGTCGTTTTGGCGTCAACATCGGTTGTGACGGGAATGTCGATGTTTGTCGTTCTTGCCGGCATTGGCGGTGCTTTGGGTGTGGTACTAACCGCGATTGCTGCTTTTGCGCCTGGAATGTTCCATCTTGTATTAGCTTTGTTTGGCGGTCACTAACCGACCCGTCAAGGCAGTCCATCCGATGGAATTGATGATGATTTTTAAAGTTGTCATCATCATGTCATAAAACTAACCGACTGCCACGGCAGTCATAAATTCATCGGGTGATCGGAAAATGTTTTCTTAATCACCCGATGAAATTACTGAAGCGGTTGAAATAGGATCAATGGATCGGCAAGGCGCGGAATTCCAGTCATGACGGATACAGAACACTCTGAAGATACCCTTGCGGTCGGTATCACGCCCCGCCCTAAAAAGCTGTTCTGCGCAATCACGCATAAGGAATTGCCGCGTAAGAAATTGGTTGAGCTGGGCTCGCTTCGTCCCTCGCTCGCTGATCGTATTCGTGAAGATTATCCGGACTTACAAGAAGACGCCTATATCGCGCTCAACGAAGTTGAACGGTATCGCACGCTCTATGTCGAAGAGATGCTTAAACTGGAACATGGCGAGCTGACCGAGCTTGATCGCCAAGTTGCGGAAAGCCTCGCCGATCACGATACAATCGTTGAAAACATCGAAGAAGAATTTGAAGAAACGCGTACTTTTGGCGAGCGTATATCCGATGGGCTTGCCGCCTTTGGTGGTTCGTGGGCTTTCTTGATCAGCTTCTTTGCGGTGCTTGTCATCTGGATGGCGGTCAATATCTGGCTTGGCGAACAGCAAGCGTTTGACGCTTATCCGTTTATTCTCCTCAACCTTGTGCTCTCCTGCATTGCCGCTATTCAAGCGCCAATCATTATGATGAGCCAGAAGCGCCAAGAAACAAAAGACCGCTTGCGCGCGTTCAACGATTATAAAGTTAACCTCAAAGCCGAACTTGAAATCCGCCATATTCAAGAAAAGCTCGATTATCTTTTAACCAAACAATGGCAGCGTCTTTCCGAGATGCAGCAAATGCAAATGGAATTGATGCAGGAAAACCTGCTTCAATTAAGGACAAAAAGTCCCCGTAAAATTGTGATCAAGAAAAAACGCTCGAAAAAGCTGACCAGCAAAAAGAGCGAGCCCGCACCGCCCGTGAGCGAGATTGTTTAAAAAAGTCTGCTCTGCTGCATTTCAATAATGCGGCGGTGGCGGTTCCGGAGATTGCCGCTGTGGCTCGAGCGTCTGCATCTCTTCCCGAAGCCTGCCCAATTGACGCTCAAGCCCATCGATCTTTCGCCATTGCGCCGTAATGACCTCGTTCAAATCCGCGATCATCTTGTCTTGGTGCGCCAATCGGATTTCAACGGCGTCTAAGCGGCCTGTTTCGGGGTCTAAATGCGTCATGATGTCGTTTCCATGGGGATGCACCGGAAGACTAGCGCTATGCGCCTATGAAATAAAGTAAATCTGAATTACCCCAGACGGAGTATGATAAGAGCGTATGTCGTCGTCGCGATGGATGACGCAATATGAGGGTAATAGTATTCTATGGTCGATCAATCCACCAAACGAGAGCTATCTGATAGTTCCAATAGCCCTAGTAATATTATGATTGAGTCCTTTGTCGAAGCGATGCGGTACGCGATCACACCGGTTACACTGGTAACAACGGCGGGTGCGGCAGGTGAATTTGGTTTAACAGTAAGTGCGTTTAGTTCCGTCTCTGCCGATCCACCCTTGGTTCTTGTCTGCATCAAAAGGACAAATCAAATTGAGGCGGCGATCCGCCACAATGGCGTCTTCTGTGTCAATGTTCTTTCAAGCGACCAAGCCAATTTGGCCGACGCCTTTGCGGGACGATCGCCAACCATCGCGCCATATGATTTCAACGCAGCAAGCTGGACGACCGGTATTTCGGGCGCGCGTAGTCTCGTCAACGCAACGGCGAGCTTCGAGTGCGAAATGTATAACGCCGTCGAAGCAGGAACCCATTCCGTTCTCATCGGAAGAGTTATCGGCCTTATAACCAGTGACCACAAACCCCTTGCCTATCAAGACAGGGCCTATCGAAACCTACCCTAAGAGGTTATCTCGTTAGACTGAACGGATCGAATGATCGAGAAACGGGTTTGCGATGTTGGTATTTTCCTCCTTCCTTACAGGTTATATCTTAAGCCAATTTTTTAGATCCTTTCTCGCCGTTATCGCTCCGGAGCTTGCTGTCGAATTATCGCTTGATCCACAGGCCTTGGCGACGATGCAAACGGCTTGGATTCTCGGATTTACAATTATGCAGTTTCCGGTCGGCTGGGCTCTTGATATCGTCGGTCCAAAGAAGACTGTTACAACGACGATGCTCGCCGCCATTCTAGGCGCGACACTGTTTGCACGCGCCAAGTCAGCGCTTGAACTCGATATCGCTCTTGCTCTTGTGGGCGTCGGCTGCAGCGCGATCTATATGGGCGCCATTTTCGTGATGGGCCGCATCTACAGTGCCAAACGTTTTGCACTGCTGTGCTCATGGTTGATTGGAATCGGTTCCGCAGGGAATTTATTGGCGGCATCGCCTTTATCATGGACCGCCACCGCAATCGGATGGCGAAATGCCATGTATGTGATGGCCTTCATCGCACTGCTTGCAACGGCCCTGCTCTTCCTCACCATTCGTGATCCGAAAAAATCCGAAAATACGCGTCATGATGGATTCTGGAGCGGCATTTGGACGGTGCTACGAATTAAGGCGCTGTGGCCCATCCTACCTCTCACGGCCATCAGCTATGCCGTATTGATCGCCGAGCGCGGGCTTTGGGCAGGACCTTATCTTTCCAATGTTCACGGGCTTGGTCCGGTTGATCGCGGGAATGGTCTGTTGGTTATGGCTGCGGCCATGTCATTGGGTGCGATGGTCTACGGCCCGCTGGATCATTGGCTTGGCACCAATAAATGGATTGTCGCCACGGGCACGGCGATTACCGCCCTTTGTTTTCTTTATCTCGGCCTTGCAAATCCATCGACATCGGCAGCCATTCTTACCCTTTCGATTTTGGGCGCAAGCGGGATGACCTATGGTGTTTTAATGGCGCATGGCCGTTCCTTCGTGCCCGATCATTTGCTTGGCCGTGGCTTGACCCTCATGAATATTCTTTTCATCGGCGGTGCCGGCATTGTTCAGCCTATCTCCGGTGCGGTGATGAACCAGATGAAAGACCTCCCGATCGCCGAAGGCTATGCAACGCTGCATTTCTCTTTCGGCGTATCGCTCGTCGTGGCCTTAGCGATTTATATCGTTTCGAAGGACGTCATCCGAACGCGGCGCGGGTCCGTCTGACCCTCTTTGTCTATTCTGGCCCTTATGATAAAAAGGTCGTCTAACAAAGAAAAGGGCACCGCCATGGCAAAGCCACCGCCGCCAGACCTTTTAAGCGCCTTAAAGGCCGCCCGCGAGCAAAGCCAAGGCAAGTTGCCGTCTTCTCCAAAACCGAAAAAAGACGATGGCTTGACGCTTGAAATCTTTGCGAAGGCCTTTGCCAAGGCAAAAAACCTGCAAAAGCTCCATTAAGGCTCGGCTGCGCCAAGCCCTGACAGTATAAACAAAAAAGCCACGCAAGGCGTGGCTTTGATGTATTGAATTGAAGCCGGATAGGGAAACCCGGCAAGCCTTTGAAAGCTTAGCGCTTCGAGAACTGGAAGCTACGACGAGCCTTCTTGCGGCCGTATTTCTTACGCTCGACCGTACGGCTGTCGCGGGTCAGGAAGCCTGCCTTTTTCAACACGCCACGCAGTTCTGGCTCGAAATAGGTCAGAGCCTTCGAAAGACCATGGCGCACTGCACCGGCCTGCCCCGAAAGACCACCGCCTGCAACGGTAACCACAACATCATATTGGCCAGCGCGTGAAGCGATGCCGAATGGTTGCTGCAAGATCATGCGAAGCACGGGACGCGCGAAGTAAACTTCGAGCGCACGGCCATTGACCGTAATCGTGCCTTTGCCTGGCTTGATCCAGACGCGGGCTACCGCGTCTTTACGCTTGCCCGTTGCATAGGCGCGGCCTTGCTTGTCGAGCTTTTGGACGTGACGGGGCGCCTCAGGCGCGGCCGATGGCGATCCCTTAAGATCGGCTAAAGATTGAAGCGTTTCGGCCATGATTAGGCGCTCCTCACATTCTTGCGGTTCATCGCGCCGACATCGAGGACGGCTGGCGACTGGGCGACATGCGGATGATCAGCGCCGCCATAGACGCGGAG
>CANGLU010000001.1 GCA_947455025.1 Hyphomicrobiales bacterium | reverse complement strand
GTCCTGGCAAGAGATCCTTGCCGACGTTAACATCATATCCAGCCATCGCTTCGCTCCTTCGGTGAAAAACGTCTCAGAACCGTCTTTTACCGAGCCGAAGTGGTGGCTGCCCACCTCAGAATTTACAGCACTTTACGGACGCAACCGCGTTCTGTTAATAATCTCTTCAATGATATGACTGAAACACGGAATAATTTTGTTCATGGAACTTGGTTCATTGGATGGGGAAATTCCGCAACTTCTGACTGGTCTGAGGCCAGTCTACTTCGTGTTTCTGTTAAGCAAGCTGGAGCCGATCATACTCTTCGGCTTATCGACCCAAAGGCTATCGAAGCTTGCACAATTAAATGCAAAGAAATGAACTCTCTATTCATGTTATTTGGGACGTGCTTAAAATTCGAGATTATGGGCCAAAATCCAGGGGCTATGCTTCGTAACTTTAAAAAAATTCGTAATAATAAGAATGATCAGTGGGTTCCAAAGTCCAAATAATGTTGATTGTGATAACTTTATCGTTATCTTCAATCTAGAATTAATTAAGCTATCAGCGCGATTTTCTCGGCCTCTTGGAGGTCTTCCGGCGAATTGACGTTAAAGAACGGATCAAATGGAAGGTGATCCCAGGCCACCGATTGGTGATTCAGGATCGATAGCCAGTCGGACACGCGGCGGCCTTTGTTCTCGTTCAGGGCCTTTTGTATGTTTGTCCTTGCGGCCATCGGCCACAGGGCGATGGTAGGATGAACCTGTCCGGCCGAGGCAGCGGCAATGATTTCCGACGGATGATGGGCCGTCTGGGTCGATAATCTTTCAACCAAATCAACGGGCAAAAAAGGCGTATCACCCGAAAGGGTCAGAATATGATGAGCGTCCGGATTGGTCTCGTTTGCCCAATCCATCGCGGCCAGAATACCCGCCATGGGTCCAAGATCAGGCAGTCGATCGGGCAAAACGGGAAGCTTATAGGCTGAGAAGCGTTCAGGGTCGCCATTGGCGCTAATCGCCAAGAACCGCACTTGCGGCCGGATGCGCGCAACGATCCAATCCAAAATGGGTTTGCCCTTGAGCAAACGCAACGGCTTATCACCACCGCCCATACGCCGTGCCGCACCGCCTGCTAAAATAACGGCTGAGAGGGACGGTGGGGTCATACGTGAAGGCTCCGGATCGGCGAGTTAGCCGATCCGGCGTGCCCTTGTTCCCAATTCCTGTCAATACGATCTTAACTGGCTGCCGTATGAACTGGAATTTGTTGTTTTTTAACAGTGAGTTCAGCGGGCTTTTTAACGCTTACTTTTAATACACCCTTCTCAAAACGCGCGTCGACCGCCTTTGAATCCGGTTCGAAATCAAGGGGAATGACGCGTTGGAACGTGCCAAAGCTCCGCTCCGTGAGGTAAAAATCCTTACCCTTTTGTTCGGTTTCCCGCTTTTTCTCGCCGGAAATGATCAGGCGGTCGCGGTCCAGCGTTACCGAAATATCCTTGTCGGAAACGCCTGGTAATTCCGCCGAGACTTCTAGCGTATCTTTGGTTTCGGCGAGATCGATGACCGGTAGCGCGAGTTCCGATCCATTGCCCCAATTGGTTGGCATGCGGCGGTCGATATAGCCCATCATATCCTGCATTTCGCGCCTTAGGCTTTGGAACGGATCGCGGATCGGTTGGTAATCATTGCTCAGGAAGGAAGGTATTAAGGAACGCATGGTTAAACTCCTTTAATCGGGCTGCTACGCTTCGTTGAATGGGATCATCGCGATGGAGTTTGTGTTTTGCACGGGTCAGGGCGGACTTCCTTGACATCGCGCAATAGGATACGGCTAAAAATCCGTACGTCATCCAATCGACGTAATTGGTATTCCATGCTGTCATGGTGAAGGACAGAGGAGATTCGCCCATGAGTTCCACCGTCATCGAAGTCGCTCTCACGGATTTAGAGGAAAGCGAAGAAGATCGGATTGAGCAGCTTGTCGATACGCTGGCCAATGATGTTTTGCCATCGCTCGCCGAAGCCGCAGGCGTATCCGGCACGACATTGGCGGCCCGCCTCATGATCGAAATGTCCTATATTGTCGGCTTTACCCACCATCCAATCGATGCGTTGGACCTATTGACCGCCGCCGGACAGGCTATTCGCGCTGGCATTGGTGATAATGAGCAATCGCCCCGGAGTGAGGCCAAAGACAGCGAGACCGATGATGTTGAGGCTGAAATGGCAACCGAGGAAACCGTCATTTCGGGAACCCGATCCGATCGGCTGCATTAGTATCGTCTAAGGTTTCGACCGGCCGGTACGGGCGAAAGTGGTGAGCGCGCTGGGACTCGAACCCAGGACCTATTGATTAAAAGTCAATTGCTCTACCGGCTGAGCTACGCGCTCGCTCGTGCGCTTGCCTAAAGGGCTCGTGCCGCCGGGTCAATAGGTTAATCTGCCGCGCTGCCGCTTACGCGCGGTATTATGGTCACTTCTTGTTCATCCTATCTGGATTAAACGAAGAAATTGAACTGATTCGGTTCAGCTCTCTTAGACGGCAGGCCTCTATGACAGATAAAAAATGTATTGCAGTCGTCCTCGCAGCCGGTGAAGGCACGCGAATGAAGTCGGATAGGCCAAAAGTGCTTCATCCGCTCGCTGGCCGCTCCATGTTGGGACATGTGCTGAATACGCTTCACGAGGCCGATATTACCAATATTGCCGTCGTCATTGGCCCGAATCGCGACGATGTCGCCGCCGAAATTCACTCATTGGCTCCAAAAGCCTCCCTTCATGTGCAAACCGAACGGCTTGGAACAGCGCATGCGGTTTTGGCGGCGCGGGGTTCGATTGGTCAGGATTATGATCAGGTTTTGGTGCTTTTTGCCGACACGCCTTTGATTGAACCCACAACCCTTCGGGCGATGCGGGCGCGTTTGTCGGACGGAAATGCTGTGGTGGCCTTAGGCTTTGAGGCCGAAAATCCGCATGGCTATGGCCGTTTCTTGGTCGATGGCGCAACGCTCCTTGCCATCCGCGAACACAAGGACGCCTCGGAGGCTGAGCGGCAAGTCACCCTGTGCAATTCAGGACTTATGGCGATTGATGGAAAACTGGCTTTGGGTTTGATCGACTCCATCGGCAATCAAAACGCCCAAAAGGAATATTATCTTACCGATATTGTTGATGTAGCCCGTCAGCGCTCGGCCAAGACAGCCTATGAAATTGCGCCCGAAGCCGATGTGATGGGCGTTAATGACCGCGCGCAGCTCGCCATTGCCGAACGAATTCTACAAGACCGTTTGCGGAAAAAGGCCATGGTGAATGGCGCGAGCTTGGAGGATCCCTCAACGGTTTATTTCTCTTATGACACGGTGCTTGGGCGCGATGTGGTGGTGGAACCCAATGTCGTTTTTGGCCCCAAAGTGGTGGTTGGCGACAACGTGCAGATCCATGCCTTCAGCCATATTGAGGACGCAACCATTGCGCCCCATGCCTCGGTGGGTCCCTTTGCGCGTATCCGTCCCGGATCAACGGTTGGCGAGGGCGCGAAGATTGGCAATTTTGTCGAATTGAAAAAGGCCGCTATCGGCGCGGGCGCTAAGATCAGCCATCTGAGCTATATTGGTGACGCCGATGTGGGGGCTGAGGCCAATATCGGCGCTGGTACGATTACCTGCAATTACGACGGCTTTTTCAAATATAAGACCGTGATCGGTGAGGGGGCGTTTATTGGGGCCAACTCATCCCTCGTTGCTCCGATTACGATTGGAGCCGGGGCCTATGTGGGTTCAGGTTCCGTGATCACGAAGGAAGTAGCCCCTGATCAATTGGCGGTCGCCCGCGGCAAGCAAATGGCCAAGGATGGGTGGGGCGCGCAATTTAGAGCGACCAGCCAAGAAAAAAAGAAAGCTAATAAGGCCTGAACGCCGTCACGTTTTGTCATTGAACGTGATTTGCCTAACGGCAACCCTGTTCGCTACCACACCCTTGTTTTAATAACCTCAGGAACTCCATCCTTATGTGCGGAATCGTTGGAATACTCTCGTCCGAACCTGCAGCCGCCCAAGTGATCGAAGCGCTTAAGCGGCTTGAATATCGTGGCTATGATTCATCCGGTGTCGCATCGCTAGGAGAGGGTGGTCAGATCGAGCGGTTACGCGCCGAGGGGAAGCTTAAGAATCTCGCGGCTAAATTGTCCGGCCATCCCTTGTTTGGCCATAGCGCGATTGGCCATACGCGTTGGGCAACCCATGGCAAGCCCACGGAAGACAATGCCCACCCGCATGCGACCGAACGTGTGGCGGTTGTGCACAATGGCATCATCGAGAATTTTCGCGAATTACGGAACGAGCTGATCGCAGAAGGTGTTGTTTTCAAGAGCGAGACCGATACCGAAGTGGCGCTGCATCTGGTGGATCGCGCGTTACAACGCTCAGGCGATCCGATTAAGGCGGTGCAAGAATCATTGCCAAAATTGCGTGGGGCATTTGCCTTGGCGTTTTTATTCTCCGGCCATCAAGATTTGTTGATTGGCGCGCGGCAAGGCGCGCCTTTAGCCGTTGGCTATGGCGAGAACGAAATGTATCTCGGATCGGACGCGTTAGCCTTGGCTCCCTTTACCGATATGGTGAGTTATCTCGAGGAAGGCGATTGGGTTGTTCTTCATCGCAAGGGCGGTGTGTTTCACGATCGCACCAATGCGGTTGTTCAACGGACGGTGCAAAAGAGTGGCGCTGGCGCCTATCTGATCGATAAGGGCAATCATCGCCATTTTATGGCGAAAGAAATTGCCGAACAGCCAGAGGTGGTGGGCCGTACGCTGGCGCATTATCTCGATTTGGGTGCCGGAAAAGTTCATCTTCCCGTCGCTTTGCCGTTTGATTGGAAATCGCTGCAACGGATCACAATCACGGCCTGCGGCACGGCGAGCTATGCCGGACAGATTGCCAAATATTGGTTTGAGGCGCTGGCGCGAATTCCGGTTGAAGTGGATGTTGCATCCGAGTTCCGTTACCGCGAAGCGCCGCTTGAAAAGAACGGCTTGGCGATCTTCATTTCGCAATCGGGCGAGACGGCCGATACGTTGGCAGGCTTGCGTTATGCTAAATCGCAAGGGCAGCATATTCTATCCGTGGTTAACGTCACCACCTCGTCGATTGCGCGCGAAAGCGATGTTGTTATTCCAACGCTGGCTGGCCCCGAAATTGGCGTTGCTTCGACGAAAGCCTTTACCTGCCAGCTAACGGCTTTGGCCTGTTTGGCAATTGCGGCAGCATCGGCACGCGGCACGTTGAAAGCGGGCGAAGAAGAAGCCCTCGTGAATGATCTGATTGCGACGCCTGGCTTGATGGTTGAGGCGCTCAAATTGGAATCCCATATCGAGCATGTTGCCCATGACATGGCGAAGGCGACCGATGTGCTCTATCTGGGCCGCGGCACGAGCTATCCTTTGGCCCTTGAAGGTGCGCTTAAGCTCAAAGAGATTTCGTACATCCACGCCGAAGCCTATGCGGCGGGTGAATTAAAGCATGGCCCGATTGCGCTCATCGATGAGACGCTGCCCGTTATCGTGATTGCGCCGCATGACGCGATTTACGAGAAGACGGTTTCGAACATGCAAGAAGTTGCAGCCCGCGGGGGACGCATCGTTTTAATTTCCGATCATCAGGGGATGCAAGGTGCAGGGTTAGAGCCAGCTGCTAAAATCGAAATGCCAGATATGAATCCGCGCTTTGCAGCGATTGCCTATTCCGTGCCGATTCAATTGCTCGCTTATCACACGGCTGTGGCCTTGGGTAAGGATGTCGATCAGCCGCGTAATCTGGCGAAATCGGTGACGGTGGAATAATCCCAATCGATTTTTTCGTTCAAGACTGCTATGCGTGGCTTTAGGTTGGGTACTGAACGGATTTTCTGATGATGGCGAATGAACATCCCTCTGACCTGCGCGAGGCTGGCCCTTTTATGCCCATTGCCGCGGTTCGTCCGACGATTAGCCAACGGATCAGGGGTTATTTTTTCACCGGTATCGTGATCGCGGGTCCGCTCGCCGTAACCGTTTATATTACGACGTGGATTATCGGACTAATCGATGCGTGGTTTAAGCCGCTTATTCCGGCCGGCTTTTTTCCCGCGTGGCTTGCGCCTTATAATGTGCCAGGTCTCGGACTGATCATCGCTTTCGTCAGCCTGACTTTATTGGGATTTTTGACGGCTAATCTCGTTGGACGCTGGATGATCAGCATCAGCGAGACGGCGTTGGGTCGTATGCCTGTTGTGCGCGGTCTTTATAAGGGCATGAAGCAAATTTTCGAGACGCTGTTTTCGCAATCGGGTACCTCGTTTCGCAAAGTCGGGTTGATCGAATATCCGGGTAAAGGCTTGTGGTCGATTGTGTTTATATCGGCCTCTCCTGAGGGGCAGGTGCTTGAAGCGCTGCCGGGATCGGACGATTACGTCTCGTGCTTTCTGCCATGCTCGCCCAATCCGACGACCGGATTTTTTCTTTATTTGAAAAAGAGCGAGGTTGTTGAGGTCAACATCTCGATTGATGATGCGGCAAAGCTTGTGATGTCGGCCGGTCTCATTCAGCCTTCAACTATCGCGCTATCCAATCCGACGTCTAACCAGCTCTGATCAGCCTGATCGCTTCGTCACGTTCAAACAGATAAAGCAGCGTTCGTGCGGCCTCGCCGCGCGGGCTTTCAAGATGCGGATCTTGGGCCAAAAGATTTTTGGCATCATCGCGCGCAATGGCGAGCAATTCACCGTGTCGCTCTGGAACCGTTAGCCGAAAGCCCGGCATGCCGGATTGACGCGTTCCCAAAATGTCGCCTTCGCCGCGAAGCTTTAAATCCTGCTCGGCAATTTCAAACCCGTCATTGGTCGAGCGCATGGTTTCAAGCCGCGCACGGCCGACTTCGCCTACATTTCCGAACAATAAAATGCAACTTGAACGCTCCGCCCCACGCCCAACCCGACCGCGTAATTGATGCAATTGCGATAAGCCAAACCGCTCGGCGTGTTCGATGATCATGATGGTCGCTTCCGGCACATCGACGCCTACTTCGACCACGGTTGTCGCAACGAGAATGGTGGTGCGGCCAGCCGCGAAATCAGACATGGCCAAATCTTTATCAGGCCCTTTCATTTGGCCGTGGACGAGCCCTACTTTCGAGCCATAGATTTTTTGCAGCGATTCAAACCGCTCTTGGGCAGCGGCCAGATCAAGGTCTTCGGATTCCTCAACCAGCGGGCAAATCCAATAGGCGCGTTGGCCGGATTGCAAGACGCGGTCGAGACCGTTGGCGACTTCACTGAGACGGTCGAGCGATATTGTGCGCGTATCAATCGGCTTTCGCCCCGCGGGCTTTTCGCGGATGATCGAGACATCCATATCGCCGAAATAGGTGAGAACAAGCGTGCGTGGGATAGGCGTGGCCGTCATCACCAACACATCAACGGCATCCCCTTTTTTGGATAGGGCCAACCGTTGATGCACGCCAAACCGATGCTGTTCATCAATCACCGCAAGGCCTAGCCGTTTAAAGGTAACGGCTTCTTGAAACAAAGCATGGGTGCCGATAGCGAGTGAAATGGAACCGTCGGCCAATCCCGCGAGCGTCTGCGCGCGGGCGGCCCCTTTATCGCGACCGGTCAGCAAAGCAATCGTCATACCGGCTTTGTCGGCAAGAGGTTTCAAGCGCTCGTAATGTTGGCGGGCTAAAATTTCGGTGGGTGCCATTAAAGCCGATTGCCATCCTGCCTCTACCGCCATCGTCATGGCCATGAGCGCTACGACGGTTTTTCCCGAGCCAACATCGCCCTGCAGCAAGCGTAACATACGCTCGGGCGATGCGAGATCGCGCTTGATGTCTGAGAGCGCTTGCTTTTGACCATCCGTTAGGGTGAAGGGCAGGGCCGCTAACATCGCTTTGACGAGATGCCCGTCACCAACCCGCGCGGCTCCGGCTTCGCGTTTCATGCGGGCGCGCATGAGGAGCAAGGCGAGCTGGCCGGCAAAGAGTTCATCATAGGCGAGGCGCAGCCGGTTGGGCGATTGCGGAGCAATATCGGCAAGGCTTGGCGGGCGATGAAGTGCCTTTAATGCCGGCGTAAAGCCAGGCCATTTTTCGCGCGACACCAACGCCGGATCGATCCATTCGGGTAACGGGGTCAGCTTATCAAGGACCCCTTCGGCGGCTTTGATGAGGGAGCGCGAATAGAGACCGGCTGTAAGATTATAAATCGGTTCAAAGGGAGGTTGTTTAGCAAGCCCTGCCGCATCCAAGACTCGTTCGGGATGAACCATCTGTCGATGGCCATCCCATAATTCAATCAAGCCCGAAACATACCGTATCTCGCCGATCGGAAGCATCGCCTCCATGCGTGCGCGACCGGCATTAAACCATGTCAATGTGATTTCGCCCGTGTCGTCTTCAACCAATACGCGGTAAGGCGATCGAGCACGACTCGGTGGCCCCGGTTTGTGCGCGACAACCCTCACTTCAAACGTGCCCACTTCTCCCGGAACAGAATTGGCAATCTTCGATCTCACACGACGATCAACGGCACCGTTTGGCAAATGAAAGAGGAGATCAATGATGCGCGCTTCGGCTGCTTGAGGCGCCAGCAATTTATCATAGAGCGGCGCCATTTTCGGGCCGATGCCGGTTAACCCCCGCAAAGGTGCAAAGAGTGGATTAAGAAGGGCAGGTCTCATCTTACGCCGATCTCAGGCCGACGCTGTTGTCGTGAAAGGCCGCGCCGCCAAAGGGGGCGGGTGAATCGGCCCCCACAAGCGTGTTGATGCCCCGCCCATCCGCATAGGCGCTATTGGGCCAAATTGATTCAGCAACAAGAACGCCGCGTTTGATGCCTGAAAAATATTTCGCTTTCAAACGCACTTCGCCACGATCATTGAAAAGCATCACGTAAGATTGATCGGCAATCGAATGGGTCGAAGCATCATCGGGATGAATTAAAACCGTTGGCTCACCTTCGCGGCTTATGGAGGTTGGCGTTTCCGTAAAAGTTGAATTGAGATAATTGCGCGCGGGCGATGTTGCGAGACGAAACGGAAAGGCTTCGGTCGCCTTTTCCGAGACATCCCAATAATCCGGAAACTCCGGCATTGAATCGATTGGCCCTGATTTCCGCCCGCTGCCAAAAGGAACATTCGGCCAATCAGGTTTGAACCGAAATTTACCGTCCTTCCATGCAAAGCCTTTGGTGAAATGCGCGTCGTCAAAGGACGGTTGAGCGTCGACGAATTTGTTTTTCTCTAGTTCTTCGAGCGTGCCCCATTTTGACTGTTGCAAGGTCCAATCGATGATCTCGCGCGCCGACATTTCAAAGCCTTTATGCTTGGCACCGAGGCGATGCGCCAAATCGCAGATCAGATCATGGTTGGAGCGACACTCGCCGGGTGGGTCGATCAATTTTGGACCAAGACCCAAATATTGATGGCCGCCGCCTTGATAAAGATCATCATGTTCGGTGAACATGGTAGCAGGCAAAACGATGTCGGCCATTTTCGCGGTGTCGGTCATGAATTGCTCATGCACCACCGTGAATAAATCCTCGCGTTCAAACCCTTGTCGGACGAGGGTTTGTTCAGGCGCCACCGACATCGGATTTGTGTTTTGAATAAAGAGCGCTTTAACAGGACCACCACCTCGCAAGGCATCTTGATCGCCTGTTAAAACGCGTCCGATTTGGGATTGGTCCATGGATCGAATAGTGGGGTCAAGAAGATCAAGCCCTTCGATCAGCGATTTACGCCAGTGATAAATCGCACCATTGTTATGAAACGCGCCGCCTCCTTCATATTGCCAGGCACCGGTTACTGTCGCGATGCAGCTCGCCGCATGCATATTGACCGAGCCGTTGCGTTGCCGCGAAAAGCCGTAACCGAGCCGAAAAAAACTGCGCTTATGTTGGCCGACGAGCTTGGCAAAGGTTTCAATTTCTTCAACCGAAAGTCCAGTAATAGCCGCGGCCCATTCAGGCGTTTTTGATTGAAGGTGGTGTTCGAATTCTTTTGGATAATCGGATGCCCGCGCGAGATAATCCCGATCAGCCAAATTGTCTCGAAAGAGAATATGCATCACGGCACAGGCCAGCGCACCATCGCTGCCGGGCTTTACCACCAATGCGAGATCGGCTTGGTCGAGTGTTGCTGTTTGATAAATATCGATGGCGATGATTTTTGCGCCACGTTCTTTCCGAGCTTTAACGGCGTGCGTCATCACATTGACTTGGGTCGCAACTGCATTGGTTCCCCAAATCACAACGCAATCCGATTTTGCCATTTCCCGTGGGTCGGGGCCCATGAGTTTTCCGGTCCCCGCGATAAAGCCCGGCCATGCGAGATTGATGCAGATGGAAGAATAAAAACCCGAATATTTTTTGGCGTGGCGTAACCGGTTAATACCGTCCCGATTAACGAGACCCATCGTGCCTGCGTAATAATAGGGCCAGATGGCTTCTGAGCCATATTCGGATTCGATGTGATTAAAGCGCGTTACGATTTCTTCTAACGCATCATTCCACGAAATTCTCTCAAACTGGCCGGAGCCCTTCGGGCCTGTTCTTTTCAGCGGGTAGAGCAAACGGTCTGGGTGGTGATTGCGTTCAGCGTAGCGTGCGACTTTCGCGCAGATCACGCCGGCGGTGTAGGTCTGTTCTTTGGAGCCATACACGCGACCAATGGTCGATTGATCAAGCACTTCCACTTCCAGCGCGCAGGCGGAAGGGCAATCATGCGGGCAAATGGTGTTTTTGCGGGGGATGCTGACGGGCGCGTTCATGGTGATCAGATTACACCTTCGCGCCCGTCAGGCAATATTGCGATCGGCCGGAATTAGCCGACGATTTCGTTGCCCGAGAAGAACTGGGCAATCTCGATGGCGGCCGTTTCTGGCGCATCCGAACCATGAACCGTGTTTTCACCGACCGACTTGGCGAAGAGCTTACGGATCGTGCCTTCAGCGGCGTTGGCAGGATTGGTGGCGCCCATCACTTCGCGGTATTTCGCGATGGCGTCTTCGCCTTCCAAAACCTGCACGACGACGGGACCCGAGGTCATGAAATCGACGAGCTCGCCGAAGAACGGACGCTCTTTGTGGACGGAATAGAATGTGCCGGCCTGATCGCGCGTCATGTGAATGCGCTTCTGGGCAACGATGCGAAGACCTGCCTTCTCAATCACCGCGTTCACGGAACCCGTGAGGTTGCGGGCGGTTGCGTCGGGCTTCAAAATAGAAAAAGTGCGCTGGAGCGCCATGGGTATCATCCTGTTGGTTGTTGAAATGCCTGTGCTCTATAGCCGTGCCGACGTAATCGGTCAAAGGACTCGTGCTTAGTTTTGCGCCATTTGCCGCGCGATCTCGGCCAAAGCCTTCGGATAGAGCTTTATTTCCTGCTCCAAAACCCGTTGGGCCAATCGCTCGACCGTATCATCGGCGAGAATCGGTACGGCGGCTTGATCAATCATCGGACCCGCATCAAGCTCGGGAACGACGAAATGGACCGTACATCCGTGTCGTGTGGCTTTCTCTGCCAAAGCCCGTTCATGCGTATGTAACCCCTTAAGCTCCGGCAAGAGGGAAGGGTGGATGTTCAGCAAGCGATTGGGCCATTTTTCGATAAATGACGCCGTCAAAACGCGCATAAAGCCCGCAAGACAGACCAATTCGACCTTATTTTCGCGTAAAACACGGTCAATTTCCGTTTCAAACGCTTCACGGGTCGGAAATGCACCATGCGGTATGGCGATTGTTTCAATGCCGAGCGCTTGGGCGCGGGCTAAGCCGCCAGCATTAGCGTCATTGGAAACCACCAATACGATCTCGGCCGGATAGTCCGGATGTTTTGCCGCCTCAATCAGCGCGACCATATTCGTGCCGCGTCCGGAAATAAGGATCGCTGTCCGAATGCGGCGCATATCAGAGGGCCAATGCGCCGGAATAGGTTACCCTTGGCTGTCCCGCCGCGGCTTCCGTAATCTCGCCAATATCGACGGCCGCTTCACCGGCCTCACGAAGGGCCTCGATCGCCTCTTGGGCCTTTGCCGCGTCAACAACCACGATCATGCCGATGCCGCAATTAAAGGTACGGAGCATTTCATCTTGGGAAACGCCGCCCGTTTTGGCGAGCCAGCTAAAGACGGGTGGTACTTTGATCGCCGTAAGCTGAAGATTGGCCGAGATTCCCTCCGGCAACACGCGCGGAATATTATCGGGAAAGCCGCCGCCCGTGATATGCGCCATGGCCTTGATCGAGTCGGTCGCTTTAAGCGCCTGAAGCATCGGCTTCACATAAAGGCGGGTGGGTTCCAACAGCGCATCCCCGAGCGTCTTGCCTGGCGCGAAAGGAGCGGCATCCGTCCATGCAAGTTTCGACAGTTCGACAATTTTGCGAACGAGCGAGAAACCATTGGAATGCGCGCCCGATGAGGGCAGGCCGATCAGCCTGTCGCCGGGTTTAATGCCCTCTTTCGGCAAAAGATGCCCTCTTTCGGCCGCTCCTACGGCAAAACCTGCAAGATCATAGTCGCCTTTGGCGTAAAGGCCGGGCATTTCGGCGGTTTCGCCGCCAATCAGCGCGCAACCCGATGCGATGCAGCCTGCGGCAATGCCCTTGACGATGGCTGCGCCGACATGGGGGGCGAGCTTGCCGGTGGCAAAATAGTCTAAAAAGAACAGAGGTTCAGCGCCTTGGACGATCAAATCATTGACGCACATCGCCACAAGGTCGATCCCGATGGTGTGATGTATACCCGTTTCAATGGCGATTTTGACCTTGGTTCCGACGCCATCATTGGCGGCCACCAGGATCGGATCCTTAAATCCTGCTGCTTTCAGGTCAAAAAGACCACCGAATCCACCGATTTCGGCGTCCGCGCCAGGACGGCGTGTGGCCCGCACCAAAGGCTTGATCTCCTCGACCATCGCATTGCCCGCATCGATATCGACACCGGCATCGGCATAAGTGAGACCATTTTTAGGGCTATCGGCCATCAGTTCGCTCCAAAACCATGAGTGTTCCGACTAAGCCTCACGCTTTGCGCTTGCAAGCAATAGCGTTAAGTACCACATGCAATTCTGTGGGTTTTTAGAGTCTTGAGCAGGTTTTCCCCAAATCATCCAATGTTGCCTAATATCATATCCCTCCTGAGACTGCTGCTGGTGCCCGTCATTATTGGCTTTGTTGCCAATGAACAGTGGCAATTGGCGCTTTATGGCTTCGTGATTGCGGGGCTATCGGACGCGGTTGATGGTTATATTGCGCGAAATTATGATCTCCGGACCGAACTAGGCGCCTATCTCGACCCGCTGGCCGACAAGGCTTTGCTGGTTTCGATCTTCGTGACCTTGGGCATTTTGGGATTATTCCCGTTTTGGCTTGTGACTTTGGTTGTCACCCGCGATGTTCTCATTGTGGGTGGTATTTTGCTGGCTTGGCTCTTGGGCAGCCCGATGGCCATGCGTCCGGCCAAGCTTTCAAAGCTCAACACGTTCGGGCAGATTTTATTCGTGGGGACCACTTTGGGCGTTAAAGCGTTCGACCTTGATATCGCTTCACTCTTGAGATTTGGCGGAATTGCGGTTGCGGCACTGACCTTGGCTTCTATGGTCGTTTATATTTTACAATGGCTTCGACATTTTCCGGATCATAAAAAATGACCGACGCCCCTCGGCAATTGCCCCTCGATCTACCCGTTGAAACGCGCCTTGAAGTCGAAGATTTTGTCATTTCTTCAAGCAATGAGGTAGCCTATCAATGGATCGAGAAATGGCCTGATTGGCCGGATCGCGTTTTATTGCTCACAGGACCTGAAGCATCTGGAAAATCGCATTTGGCGGCTGTTTGGGCCGCAAAATCGCGGGCTTGGATCGAAAACCCTTCCGATATCACGCTTGATCGGGTGCCCCATCTCGTCTCAAGCGGCGCGCTGGTTATCGAGGACTGTGATCGTAGCGTGCTCGATGAACATGCGATGTTTCACCTGATCAATAAAGCGCGGGAGCGGGGCACCTATCTGCTGTTAACGGCACGAACAGGCCCTACCGAATGGGGGCTGCGGACGCAAGATTTGATCTCGCGCCTCCGTCTGGCGCCAGAGGTGAAAATCGATGGTCCGGATGAAGCGCTCCTCAATGCCGTGCTTTTTAAGTTGTTTATAGATCGGCAATTGGTCATCGATACGACGATGATCACCTTCATTCAAAGCCGGATTGAGCGCTCCATTGCGGCCGCCCGTGATTTTGTCGAGCGGCTTGACCGGGAGGGATTGGCGCGTGGCAAGCCGATTACGAAGGCTCTTGCGGCCCAATTACTGAAGATTAACGACGATTTCGACGAAGATTAACCTTCCATTTTAATTTTTGCGAGGAAGTGTCGCCATTTTGTCAAATGGGCGTCATAATCGCCTGCAACCAAACGGTATTAGCCCGTTAAGGAACCAAACGATTATGCCTCGCACCCGCAGCGCCTCCTCTCCGTCGACCTCCCGCCGTAATGGCGGCCCGAAGACGCCTGCCGCTTTAGCAAAGTCGCCGCATCGGTTCATTAATCGGGAGTTGTCCTGGCTGCAGTTCAATCATCGCGTTTTAGAAGAGGCCGCTAATCCGCACCATCCGCTTTTAGAGCAGTTACGGTTCTTGTCGATCTCGGCCAATAATCTGGACGAATTTTTCATGGTGCGCGTCGCGGGTTTGCGCGGGCAAGTGAGCTCCAACGTCGCGCCACTATCCGATGATGGCATGAGCCCATCCGAGCAATTGGTCCGGATTGGCGAGGCGGTTACTAAATTATGCGCCGATCAGCAGAGCCGTTGGCGCGAATTGCGCGTGGCGCTCGATCAAGCGGGCATTTCGCTGGTCGATGGCGATGTTTTGTCTGACTCTGAAAAACACTGGTTAGAAGAATTCTTTGCCGAAGAAATCTTCCCCGTTTTAACGCCGCTCGCGGTTGACCCCGCCCATCCGTTTCCTTTCATTCCTAATCTGGGATTTACCGTTGCGCTGGCGCTGGCGCGTGCCAATGACGGCAAAGCATTAAACGCGCTGATCCGTGTGCCGAATAAAATTGATCGGTTCATTTGTCTACCTTCGACGGCCGAGGCGGATGAGAGCCAGACTTCTCTGCGGTATATTGCGCTTGAAAATGCCATCGGTCTTTTCATTGGAAAATTATTTCCCGGCTATCACGTCAAAGGCCTTGGCGCGTTTCGCGTGATCCGTGACTCGGATATCGAAATCGAGGAAGAGGCGGAAGATCTGGTCCGCGTCTTCGAGACAGCTCTAAAGCAAAGACGGCGCGGCTCCATCATTCGCCTCGAAATTGAAGCGGGCATGCCGGACGAGATTAGGCAATTCGTGATCGGTGAATTCCACGTCGATAATGATGCCGTTTTTGAAATGGAAGGCATGTTGGCCTTAAATGATCTTTCCCAATTGGTGGGGATTGATCGTCCGGATTTAAAATTCGAGCCTTATAATGCGCGATTTCCAGAGCGCATCCGTGATCATGGCGGCGATTGTTTCGCAGCTATTCGGGAAAAGGACCTGATTGTTCACCATCCTTATGAAAGCTTTGACGTCGTCGTTCAATTTTTGAACCAGGCGGCGCGGGATCCGAATGTGGTCGCGATCAAGCAAACCCTCTATCGGACATCGGCGAACAGCCCGATCGTTAAGGCGCTCGCGGAAGCCGCAGAGGCCGGAAAATCGGTGACGGCCTTGGTCGAGTTAAAAGCCCGCTTTGATGAGGAAGCCAATATCCGTTGGGCGCGTGATTTGGAGCGCGCGGGCGTTCAAGTCGTGTTCGGGTTTATCGAACTCAAAACACATGCCAAACTCTCGATGGTCATTCGCCGCGAGGGTAGACATCTCGTGAGCTATTGCCATTTAGGCACCGGAAATTACCATCCGATTACGGCGCGCGTGTATACCGATCTTTCTTTCTTTACGGCTGATCCGGCAATTGGTCGGGATGTCGCCCGCATTTTTAATTTTATCACGGGATATGCCGAGCCGACCCATCTTGAAAAGCTTTCCGCTTCGCCGTTTTCATTGAAGAAAACGCTTCTCGATAACATCGCGCATGAAATGGAAAATGCGAAGGCGGGCAAACCGGCGGCGATTTGGGGAAAATGTAATTCCTTGGTCGACCCGATGATCATCGACGCGCTTTATGAGGCGAGCCAAGCGGGCGTGCAGATCGATTTTGTTGTTCGTGGCATTTGCTGTCTAAGGCCGGGAATTCCGGGCTTTTCGGAGAATATTCGCGTGAAGTCGATCATTGGTCGCTTCTTGGAGCACACCCGCATTTTTGCCTTCGCGAATGGCAAAGCGTTGCCCCATGCGAAGGCCAAGATTTACATCTCCTCGGCTGACCTTATGCAGCGTAATCTGGATCGCCGTGTTGAATCCTTGGTGCCGATTTTGAACCCGACGGTTCATGAGCAGGTGCTTAATCAGATCATGGTTGCTAATCTGATCGATAATGAGCAAAGCTGGACAATCAATTCGGACGGGTCGAGCACGCGGGTTACACATTCACCCGAAGAGCCCGCTTTCAACGCCCATCAGTTCTTTATGACCAATCCGAGCTTGTCAGGCCGTGGGAAATCTTTAAAGGAGTCGGGCCCCAAATCATTACGGGCTGGGGCGAACAAGGACGCGGCCAAATAGCTGTAAGGCTTTTGCGCCTGGCCCATCGTCGAGATGGCTAAAGGTATGACATTGTGAACGAAGCTCAAGGGCGTTTGAGAGTAGGCGAACCGGTTGCGATTATCGATATCGGATCGAACTCGGTGCGTCTTGTTGCCTATGAAGGTTTAACCCGTTCACCGACCCCTATCTTTAATGAAAAGGCGCTCTGCGGCTTGGGTCGCGGCGTTTTGTCGACCGGATTATTGCCGCAAGACGGGATGGATAAAGCCTACGAAGCGCTGCGCCGTTTTCGCGTTTTGTGTTCCGTAATGCAGATCAAAAACATTCAAGTCATTGCCACGGCTGCGGCACGAGACGCCAAAAATGGTCCGCAATTTTTGGAAGAATGTTCCAACATTATTGGCTGCAAAGTCGATCTCATTTCCGGAAAGCGCGAGGCTGAATTGTCGGCACTCGGTGTCGCGATGGGCATTTATAAGGCCGATGGCCTCGTTGCCGATCTTGGTGGCGGCTCTTTGGAGCTTATCGGTGTTAAGGGTCAAAAACTGGGGCAGGGCACAACCTTGCCGATAGGCGTTTTATCCCTGCAGGATCGGTCCGGCGGCAATTTAAAAAAGGCGCAGAAGATCATCCGGAAAGAGCTGGATCATCTTCCGCAATTGAAAGCCGCTAAAGGCAAAGCAATTTATGCGGTAGGTGGAACATGGCGTTCGCTTGCCCGATTGCATATGAAGCAACGAGGCTATCCGCTGCATGTCATGCATAATTACGTGATACCGGTCCGCGATGCGGAAGATTTCACCTCTCTCATCGAGCGCGTGGCGACCGACACAATTGACTCGATTGAAGCGGTCTCGGCGGCACGTCGGCCGCTCGTCGGTTATGGCGCTCTGGTGCTCGAGGAACTCATTCGCAAATGTAAGCCGGCCGAGATCGTTATTTCGGCACAAGGCGTTCGCGAAGGATTGTTGTTTGAGCGACTGGACGAAAAAATACTCGAGCAAGACCCGCTTTTAACAGCCGCCAATGATCTTAACATTCTACGGTCGCGCTCGCCCCGCCATTGCCAGGAAATTATCGAGTGGACGGATGCCTTCATGGCGTCGACGCATATCACGGAGACCATTGAAGAAAAGCGCTTGCGCCACGCGGCCTGCCTATTGGCCGATATCGGATGGCGCGCGCATCCGGATTACCGCGGCGAGCAATCGCTGAACATTATAGCGAATGCCAGTTTTATCGGGGTCGATCATCCGGGACGTGTGTTTATTGCGCTCGCCGTTGCCTATCGGCATATGGGTATTTCGGACGATGAAGTCAGCCCTCGACTGCGCGAATTGGCCAGTAGCCGAATGATTGATCGCGCACGCATTTTGGGAGCCGCGATGCGGGTTGCCTATCTCATCACCGCCGCCATGCCTGGCGTTTTACCGCGGACCCCCTTGTTATGCGTAAAAGATGACCTTGTCCTTCGCGTTCCGGAGGATCTGGCGGCTTTGTCGGGCGAGCGCGTGTTTAACCGTTTACGGGCCTTGGCGCGGGTGATCGGTCGCTCACCCGTTTTGGTCGTAGGCGACGCTTAACGGGGCAGCGTTACAACCCGACCATTGGAAAAAGCCAAGGCTAAACGGCCATTCTTTAGGTCCAGTGCTTTTTCGCCAAAAAGCTCACGCCGCCAGCCCTTCAACGATGGCACATCGGCATTGTCATCGGCAGCAATAGCCTCCAACTCGTCAACCGTTGCCACAATTTTAGCAGCAACGCCTTCATTGTCGCAGGTCATCCGAAGCAAGACTTTTAAGAGTTCAACGGCTGCGGGATTATAGGGTTTGCGTTCCGACCGCTCCAATTCCGGCAGGGATTTGGGATCAATTTCGAGCGCCCGTTCGACGGCGGATATAATTTCCGCACCCGAGCGGGAGCGTTCAAATCCATTTGGGATGGAGCGGAGCTTTGCAAGCGCTTCGACCGATCGCGGCGCGGATGTCGCAACGTCCATGATGGCGTCGTCTTTCAGCACCCGTGAGCGCGGTACATCGCGAGAACGTGCTTCCCGTTCACGCCAAGCCGCCAATTCGATCAGAATGGCGAGTTCTCTCGGCTTGCGGACGCGGCCTCTTAAACGCTTCCATGCGTCTTGCGGATCAAGCTCATAGGTCGAAGGTGAGGTGAGCAATGTCATCTCATCTTCAAGCCAATGGGATCGGCCTGATTGCTCCAATTTTCCCGCAAGCGCTTTATAGACATTGCGCAAATGAGTAACGTCGGAGCGGGCATAGACAAGTTGGGCTTCGCTGAGCGGGCGTTGCGACCAATCGGTAAAACGCGATGATTTATCGATTTTGGCTTTAGCCAGATCATGGGCCAATTGCTCATAAGAAACGCTATCGCCATAGCCCGCAACCATGGCGGCGACTTGCGTATCGAAGCACGGCACGGGAATGCAGCGATCAAGGTTCCACAAAATTTCCAGATCCTGACGGCCGGAATGGAACACTTTGACGACGTTTGTATCGCGCATCAGGGCAAAAAACGGGCTTAAATCCAGACCATCCGCCAATGGATCAATCAGAATATCCTCTTCCTCGCTGGCCATCTGGATCAGGCAGAGCTTTGGATAGAACGTCGTCTCCCGCATAAATTCCGTGTCGACGGTCACATAGCTGTGCTTGGCCATACGGGTGCAAGCATCGGAAAGGGAGGAGGTGTCGGTTATAAGAGGCATTGGCGGATCATATCAACTTAGTCGAATCAACGGCACGATTACCGCGAAGGGTCCCCTTATACGACAATTCGATGTCAGGGCACCCATAACGTCAGAGGGTTTCTCTTGACAACACAAGCGCCTGCATGCGTTCTCCCGAAAACCCCTTAGACCTGATTTGATTGATGAGGATACCCATGCACCGCTATCGTTCCCACACCTGCGGAGCCCTCCGTGATACCGATGTTGGCTCAGATGTCCGCATCTCCGGATGGTGCCACCGTATTCGCGACCATGGCGGCGTCCTGTTTATCGATTTGCGCGACCATTATGGGCTGACCCAATGCGTGGTTGATCCGGACTCGCCCGCCTTCAAAATAGCCGAAACACTCCGCTCCGAATGGGTGGTGCGGTGTGACGGCAAAGCCCGTCTACGTCCAGCAGGCACTGAAAATCGCGATTTGCCCACGGGCCTGATCGAGATTTATGTGACCCATATCGAGGTCTTGGGGCCATCGGCGGAATTGCCGGTACAGGTGTTTGGCGATCAGCCTTTCCCCGAGGAAACGCGGCTTAAATACCGCTTCCTCGATTTGCGCCGCGAAAAGCTGCACAACAACATCATGACGCGCGGCCGTGTTGTCGATGCCATGCGCACCAAGATGAAAGAGCAGGGGTTCAACGAATTCCAGACCCCCATTTTGACGGCTTCATCGCCGGAAGGCGCGCGTGACTTTTTGGTGCCATCCCGCATCCATCCGGGTACATTTTACGCTTTGCCGCAGGCGCCGCAGCAATATAAGCAGCTTCTTATGATGGCGGGCTTTGATCGTTATTTCCAGATTGCGCCGTGCTTCCGCGATGAAGACCCGCGCGCCGACCGTTTGCCGGGCGAGTTCTACCAGCTCGATTTGGAAATGAGCTTTGTCGAGCAGGAAGATATTTTTGCAGCTGTTGAGCCGGTCATTGGCGGAATTTTCCGCGAGTTCGGCAATGGCAAGATGGTGACACCTAGCCCATGGCCGCGCATCCCTTATGCGGTTTCCATGGATAAATATGGCTCCGATAAGCCCGATTTGCGTATCCGCAACCCGCATACGAGCGAGCCGCTCGAAATGGCGGATGTCTCGGAGCATTTCCGGGGCTCTAATTTCAAAGTGTTTGCACGGATTTTGGAAGAGCCTAAGAACCGGATTTGGGCCGTTCCGGCACCAACAGGTGGTCAGCGCACTTTCTGTGACCGGATGAACGCTTGGGCGCAGGGTGAAGGCCAGCCCGGTCTTGGTTATGTCTTCTGGCGCGAAGGCGAAACGGGCGGCGCGGGGCCCATTGCCAATAATATCGGGCCGGAGCGGACCGAAGCCATCCGTCAGCAGCTTGGTTTGAAGGAAGGCGATGCGGCATTCTTTGTCGCGGGCGATCCTGAGAAATTTATCAAATTCGCAGGATCGGCCCGCATTAAAGTCGGGCAGGATCTCAATCTGATTGATGAGAACCGCTATGAACTAGCGTGGATTGTCGATTTCCCGATGTTCGAATGGAACGAAGACGAGAAAAAGGTCGATTTCTCGCATAATCCATTCTCGATGCCGCAAGGCGGGATGGATGCGCTTCAAAACCAAGATCCACTCACGATCAAAGCGTTCCAATATGATATCGCCTGCAACGGGTTCGAGATTGCCTCGGGCGGTATCCGCAATCATCGTCCTGAAGGCATGGTGAAGGCGTTTGAAATCGCGGGCTATGGCGAAGAGACCGTGATCGAGCGCTTTGGCGGCATGTATCGCGCGTTCCAATATGGCGCGCCGCCGCATGGCGGTATGGCGGCGGGCGTTGACCGGATTGTGATGTTGCTCTGTGGTGCACAAAACCTTCGTGAAGTTGCGCTATTCCCGATGAACCAGCAGGCTCAAGACTTGTTGATGGGGGCGCCGTCCGAGGCTACTCCGCGGCAATTGCGGGAATTGCATTTGAGGCTTAATCTGCCAGAGAAGTAAAACAATAACAGACGGTTAGAATGATTTATTAAGGGAAAAGACCATGTCAGATGCCTCGGATGATCTTCGCGCAGGGTCTATGGTCTATCACCGGTTTCCGCGTCCGGGGAAACTCGAGATCCAGGCGACCAAGCCGCTCGGCAACCAGCGCGATTTGGCGTTGGCCTATTCGCCGGGTGTCGCCGCGCCCTGCGAAGCCATTGCGGCTGATCCCGAATTGGCGGCCGAGCTGACCAGCCGACAAAATCTCGTTGCCGTTATTTCGAATGGCACGGCGGTTTTGGGCTTGGGCAATATCGGGCCTCTGGCCTCAAAGCCCGTGATGGAAGGCAAAGCGGTTCTCTTCAAGAAATTCGCTGGCATAGACGTGTTCGATATCGAGGTGGCCGAAAACAATGTCGACCGGTTTGTTGACGTCGTGGCAGCCCTTGAGCCGACCTTTGGCGGGATCAATCTTGAAGACATCAAAGCGCCGGAATGCTTTGAAATTGAAGCCAAGCTTCGGGCAAAGATGGATATCCCCGTCTTTCACGATGATCAGCATGGCACAGCCATCATTGTTGGCGCTGCCGTTTTAAACGCCGTCGATTTGGCCGGCAAAACCATGGAAACGATCAAGATTGTCGCCTCGGGCGCGGGTGCTGCAGCACTCGCCTGCCTCAATCTGCTCGTTTCCTTGGGCGTGAAACGCGAAAACATTTGGATCAGCGATCTTGAAGGCATCGTGTATCGCGGCCGCGTGGCGCTGATGGATCCTTGGAAGAGCGTCTTTGCGCAGGAAACCGATAAACGCACCTTGGCCGAGATTATCGAAGGCGCGGATGTGTTTTTAGGCCTTTCGGCGGGTGGTGTCTTAAAACCTGAAATGGTGGCCAAAATGGCGCCGAAGCCGTTGATCTTGGCGCTCGCTAATCCCAATCCGGAAATCATGCCAGAAGCAGCCCGCGCAGTACGGCCCGACGCGATGATGTGCACAGGCCGATCTGATTATCCCAATCAGGTCAATAATGTGTTGTGCTTTCCCTATATTTTCAGAGGTGCGCTGGATGTTGGCGCGCGCACGATCAATGAGGAAATGAAGCTCGCAGCGGTTGCGGCCATCGCGCGGCTGGCGCGAGAAGCTCCTTCTGATGTGGCGGCAAAAGCCTATGGCGGGGAAGTTTCCACCTTTGGGGCCGAGTCGCTTATTCCAAGCCCGTTTGATCCGCGCCTGATCCTTCGGATAGCGCCTGCGGTTGCAAAGGCTGCGATAGCGTCGGGTGTCGCGCGGCGGCCGATTACCGATTTTAAAGCCTATGAAGAACGCCTGTCGGGCTTTGTGTTCCGGTCGGGCTTTATCATGAAGCCGATTTTCGAGCAGGCAAAAGCCGCGCCGAAGCGCGTGATTTATTCCGATGGCGAGGATGAGCGCGTATTGCGCGCGGCCCAAATCGCGATCGAAGAAGGGTTTGCCATCCCCATTTTGATCGGCCGCCCGAATGTCATTGAAACGCGCTGCGAACGATATGGTCTCACGATCCGCCCAGGCAAAAACGTTGCCGTCATCAATCCGGATGATGATCCGCGTTACCGCGATTATGTAGCAACGCTTATCGAATTGGTCGGTCGCAAAGGCGTGACGCCAGATGCGGCCAAAACGCTGATCCGCACAAACTCGACCGTTATCGCCGCCATTGCCGTGATGCGGGGCGATGCGGACGCGATGATCGCAGGCCTCGAAGGTCGCTTTAACTCAAAGCTGCGCAATATCCGCGACATTATCGGGCTCAAGCCAGGTGTGCGTGATTTGTCCGCGATGACGCTGATGATCACGTCAAAGGGCCATTATTTTCTTGCCGATACCCATGTTAAACACGACCCCGATGCCGATGATATTGCCGACATCGCTTTGTTATGCGCAGGCCATGTCGAACGCTTCGGTATCGCGCCGAAGATCGCTTTGTTGTCGCATTCGGATTTCGGGGATTCGGACGCTGCATCGGCTGTTAAAATGCGGCGGGCGCTGGAGATTATCCGCACACGCGCGCCTCATTTGCATGTTGATGGGGAAATGCAGGGCGATACCGCGCTCGTTCAAGCCATTCGCGCCAAGCGTCTGCCGGACTGCAAGCTTGATGGCGACGCCAATATTCTCATCATGCCGAACCTAGATGCGGCCAATATCGCGCAGCAGCTGATCAAAGTATTGGCCGACGCTTTGCCGGTGGGTCCTATCTTGTTGGGCACGGCTAAGCCAGCGCACGTGCTGACAACATCGGTCACCGCGCGCGGCGTCGTCAATATGACGGCGTTGGCGGTTGTCGAAGCCCAGGCAAATGGCGGCTGAGGATTATTGCGGTTCGCGTTGAAGGTCGAATAGATCGAGGATAGCCGCCGGTCCGTCGCCCGTGGCCGTGTCGGCAATGGTGACGCCTGCGGGCTTCTTCGATTGCCCCGATATCATCAGCTTGTTCGGGTTATTGACGAAGGACACCACCGTCTTGGTGAGGCCCTTGGCGTTCTCCGACATACCCAAATAAATTTGCAGGCTTGCCGCCGCCGCCGACGCATAAGAAGCGCGCACCTGATCGGCTGTCCGCTTGGTCTTGATGGCCTGCTGGTCAATGAGGCGTTCGACCAGACCTCTGTTTTCAACCATAATGCGGAAGTTTTTCAGGCTTGCTCCCATCAGCGTAATCGGTGCGTTGCTCGGGCTGGCGATCAGGCTTTCGGCAGAAATATTTCCAAACCGGCTCGATAGCGCAATATTCGCCATGTTTTGCGACGAAATATTCGCGTTGAAATCGAGTTCCTGCGTTTTGGGATCCAAATTGGCTTTAATTCCACCCGACAGGTTCAGGTCACGATAGCCAAGCGAGGTGATCGTCTGGATCGTGCTATCCGTCGTATCGGTCGGCAGCGGCCCCGAAATACCATCAAAACTCAGCTCAATTTGGTTGGGTAGCGCGTCATTGGCGCGTTCGATTGCAAACACCACGCTTCGTGCGCCGAATTTTTGGGGGCCATCGAGATTGGCGTCGAGCATGGCATCGTGCAATTCGAGGCGACCAATCAGGGGAAAAAAGAGGCTCGGATCGATATCCTGCGCTTTTGTATTTGGCTTGGCCAATGCTTTGCGCAAAGTCTGCAAGACGGGCGTAATCTTTATCCCGCTTTGACCAAAACTACCGATTTTAAGGTGAAAATCGTCGATTTCGACATCAACGCCGTCGATACGGTAGGCCGACGCGTCCGCGTTTACCCCGCCTGAATATTGAAAACGGTTGATGTTGACGAAATTCGTTGGCGTTTCCGTTTCGCGTACCGAAATATTTTCAAATTCGAGCAGGCCCGTTGAAATGGATGAAAAGATGTCGACGACGTCCATCAGAGTTGCCGAGACATCGACATCGGTCTGGGAAGAGTCATTTTGCCTTTTTGCCAAGCGTTCGCTTGTGGCGGTAATTCCGTCGCCGCTGTTGCGCAATTGAACTTCGCCAATGCTGATGCGATCAATGCTGACAATGGCCGCTTTCGGGCTCTGAAATGCAATTTTCGTGATTTCAGCATGGCTGTAGGCCCGCCGGAAGTCATCGGACTTTTTATCTTTGACCGTGGCACCGTATCCAACGAGAAGCGCTAAATCGATATCGTCGAGGGTAATCACACCCGTCGAGCCGGAACTGGCACCCGCCGCGTTTGCAACCGTGCCGAATGTGGAACTCTCGGCCTTCAGGCGCGCAACAATGCCAGCCTTGACGTTTGCCAAGCTCACATTTGAAAAGATCGTTGTTGTTGCTTGATCGCCAACGGTCTGGGTCTGCCTAAGCCGCGAAACCTTGATCATCGTTGCGTCCAAGGTCGACAGCGCTTTGGCCTGAGCGGCGATATCGGTGCCGTGGAGGAGGGCTTCCATGCTCTCGGCGGAAAGATTGACGCCTTCAAGCTCTATGCCTTCGGCGCGATAGGCCATGCCCCCCGAATTGAACGTCAGATTATCAATTCGAACGGGCTCCGCCGCGCCGGCGATCGTCGAAAGGGCCGTAATGGCGAAGAGAAAAAACACCGGACCCGTAAGTGATTTGAAGAGTCTCAGCATTTTTTTGTTCCTCGCCCGAATGGTATCTTCCTGCGTTTAGCTAACAATCATGTCGTTTCCGCGTCAGATCATGCGGCAGGACGAAAAGATTGCATGACCGTGGTGATATCGGTCATTGAGGGCAGGCCCGCCTCATTGCCAAGCTTTTGGATTTTATGCGTCGAAGCTGCCCGCGCAAATTCGAAATGCGATTCCCACGGAAGAGCAGGGCGCGCCAAATAGGAATACATATAGGCGCCATGGAACACATCGCCTGCACCATTGGTATCAATAATGGCCTGCGAGGGAACCGAAAGCGGCGGTTGAACGCGCACACTACCGCTCTCATCGTACCAAAGCATGCCCCGTTCACCGCGGGTTACGCCACCAATTTTAACGCCTTTTGCTTTAAGAAGGTCGATTAAACCCTTGTCATCAAGGTTTAATTGCTCGGCCAGACGCTCGCCACAAATCGCCACGTCGATATGCTCCAACAGATCCATCGTATTGGAGCGCACGCCACCGCCATCAAGGGAGACAAGAGCCCCCAAATCGCGGCATGTTTTGGCGTAATGGATGGCGGCATCGCCCATGTGTCCGTCTAAATGAAGCGCACGGCAACCATCGAGACGTAGCGTCGGGAAAGGATGCAGATAATCATCATCGCGGCACCGAATGATCGCGCGTTTTCCATTGTTCGGAATAACAAAGGAAAGCGAGCTTTCTTTGACCTTACGACCATGGACGGGAATGGCATATTTTGCAGCCATATCCAAAAACATGCGACCAAGCCAATCATCGGCCAGCGAGGTCAACAGATCTGGAACAACACCAAGCTTGGCACAACAAAACGCTGCCGTTACCGCATTGCCACCGAACGAAACCGCATAATCCTGAGCAACCGTTTTCTCGTCACCGGACGGAATATGGTCGGTTAAGAAGGTAACATCGATGTAGGTTTGGCCAATAAAGAGCGCGTCCATTGTAATTCACAGATCCACGGTTTGAAAAAATTGCTACCCTTGGATTGGAGCAATTTTGCCCGTTGGACAAGTAAAAAAGTGACAAAAGACGTTAAATTCAGCCAATCGAGAAGCTGGTGCCGCACCCACAGGCAGCCGTGGCATTGGGGTTGGTGACGCGGAAGCTCTGACCCATGAGATCATCGACAAAATCCAGTGTCGAACCGGCGACGAATGGCAGCGAAACCGAATCGATCAACACGGTAGCGCCATTTTTCTCGACACTCAGATCATCAGCATTGCGCTGTTGATCAAACGTAAAGCCATATTGAAAGCCCGAACAGCCGCCACCGCTGACACTCACCCGGAGCATCGATCCTAGCGGCTCATCGTTGAGAATCGACAGGATCCGGCGCGCGGCGCGCTCTGTAACGTCGAAACAATCGGATGAATGCTGGCTGTCAGACATGATCGTTTCATTTTCCATTGGTAAAGACCAAAAATATCTGCTTCGAAGATAGGTCTGAATGTCTCTCTTTTCAACCGGAGGAAATGTGGACCGTAGATTTGATCGCTGGCGCGCCTCCTATGCGTCCGACCCCGCCCAATCAAGGGGGCGTCAATTCGCCGAGACCCATTCACCCACGCGGAGTGAATTTCAGCGGGACCGTGACCGGATTATCCACTCGACGGCCTTTCGGCGGTTAAAACACAAAACGCAGGTTTTCGTCTTTCATGAGGGCGATCACTTCCGGACCCGGCTGACCCATACGATCGAAGTGGCCCAGATAGCGCGGTCAATCGCGCGTGCGCTTGGCCTCGATGAAGATTTAGCCGAAGCATTGGCGTTGTCCCATGACCTTGGCCACACACCTTTCGGGCATACCGGCGAAGACGTCCTGCATGAATGCGTGCTTCCCTTTGGCGGGTTTGATCATAATGCTCAGGCACTGCGCATCGTTACGCGCCTTGAGCGGCGCTACCCCGATTTTGACGGGTTGAATCTGACATGGGAAACCCGCGAAGGCCTTGTAAAACACAATGGCCCATTAATGGACAAAATCGGTAATCCGCTGCCTAAATATCAAAAATCGGGAATTCCAAGCGATATTCTGGTCGAAGATGCCCAGAGCCATCTCGACTTGGCTTCCTTTGCCGGACCTGAAGCCCAAGTGGCGGCCCTTGCCGACGATATCGCCTACAATACCCATGACATTGATGATGGACTTCGCGCCGCCATGTTTTCCTTGGCAGACCTCGCCCACATTCCATTTGTGGGCGATATTTTGGCTGAAATTAAGAAAAAATGGCCAAATCTAGAAGAAACACGCATCATTCACGAGCTAACCCGTAGGCTGATTACGCGGTTCGTGGAGGGGGTGATCGACGAAGGCAGCCTGCGATTAGTGCCGTTTCAAGCATTAAAGGTTGAGGCCATTAGGCAGGCGAGCCATCCGGTCATCGCCTTTAATCCGGCATTAGCGACGGCGGATAAGGATATAAAAACCTTCTTATTCGCCAATATGTATCGTAATCCGAACGTCATGCGGGTTAGGTCACAGGCCGAAAATGTTTTAAGGGATTTATACCGCAGCTTTAACACCGATAGCCGATTATTGCCCGAAGATTGGCAAATAAGGCTAAAGGGAGCAGATGAGCGGGATAAAGCCTACCACATTGCGGATTATATCGCGGGAATGACAGATCGTTTCGCGCTGGAAGAACATCGGCGGTTGTTTGACGCAACGCCCGATTTGCGTTAGCCGCCGGACGCGTAATTTTGAGAATTGGATAGTGAAATGAACGTGTTCGACATTTATCAGCGCAAGATCGCTGAGACCGTCTTGGAAATGGGTCAATCGGGCAAGCTTCCTGCCAATCTTGATACCCAGAAGATTGTGGTCGAACCGCCGCGTGATATGTCCCACGGGGATCTGGCCACCAATGTGGCGCTCGTCTTCGCCAAAGAAGCGGGAATGGCACCCCGTGCTTTGGCTGACATGTTGGTTGGAGCCATGTCCGCTTTTGAGGGTGTATCGAGGGTCGAAATAGCGGGGCCCGGTTTTATCAATTTACGGCTTGATCCGGCGATCTTCCATCGCGTTATTGGCGCGGTCCTTGAAAATAAGACCGAATTCGGACGCAGCCGGGTTGGTGCAGGCCAAAAGGTCAATGTGGAATTTGTCTCGGCCAACCCGACGGGCCCAATGCATGTTGGCCATGGGCGCGGGGCGGTCTTTGGCGATGCGCTGGCAAGTCTGTTGGACTTTGCCGGATTTGATGTGACGCGCGAATATTACATCAATGATGCGGGCGCCCAAGTCGATGTCTTGGCCCGTTCGGCGTTTTTGCGGTATCGCGAGGCGCTCGGCGAAGAGGTAGGCGATATCCCCGAGGGACTTTATCCGGGCGATTATTTGATCCCGGTTGGCGAAGAATTGGCAAAATCGCATGGGCCTACTTTGCTGCAGCTCGCCGAGAAGGATTGGTTGCCGATCACGCGGTCAACCGCCATTTCCATGATGATGGATATGATCCGGGAGGATCTTTCGGCTCTAAACATCCAGCATAATGTATTTTTCTCCGAGCGGACTTTGGCGCAAGACGGGCCTGTCGACCTGATCGGGCGGATGATTGACGACCTCAGATCCCGCGATCTGATTTATCAAGGACGGCTTGCACCGCCTAAGGGCGCGCCGGTTGAGGATTGGGAAGATCGCGAGCAGACTTTATTCCGCGCTTCCAATTTTGGCGATGATGTTGATCGTCCTTTGCTCAAATCGGACGGCAGTTACACCTATTTTGCCGCCGATATTGCCTATCATCAGTCGAAATTCGAGCGGGGCTTTCCGCTCATGATCGATGTGTGGGGTGCCGATCACGGGGGGTATATCAAGCGGATGGCGGCAGCCGTTCGCGCGATCACGAATGGTGCCGGCGAATTAGACGTCAAAATTTGTCAGTTGGTACGGCTTTTGCGGAATGGCGAACAAGTTCGGATGAGCAAAAGATCCGGCGATTTCATTACCCTACGCGAAGTCGTTGATGAAGTAGGTCGCGATGCCGTCCGCTTTATGATGCTGTTTCGGAAGAACGACGCAACGCTGGATTTCGACCTTGCCAAGGTGATCGAGCAATCGAAAGACAATGCGGTCTTTTACGTTCAATACGCGCATGCGCGGTGTTCGTCCGTGTTACGACAAGCTTCAGGCTATGCCTTGTCGGATGATCCGTCCTCGACCGTGGCGTCGTGTGACCGGAGCGGCTTGGTGGATGAGGCCGAGCTTGCGGTCATGCACCGGATTTCCCAATTTCCACGGATCGTCGAAGCGGCGGCGTTGGCCCATGAACCGCATCGGCTCGCATTTTATCTTTATGATTTGGCGAGTGATTTCCATTCTTTATGGAATCGTGGCAAGGATTCGCCGAAGTTGCGTTTTGTTATCGAAGACGACCGTGTTGTCACTCAGGCGCGTTTGTCTTTGGTCGAGGCGGTCCGCTTTGTGTTATTCGCTGGTCTTTCCGTTCTGGGCGTTTCGGCGCCGAATGAAATGCGTTGAGCGGAGGATAAAGGCGGGTTACCTTAGGGCATAAACGCCGTAAACAGGGTTGCTCTCATGACGGAAGACCAACAAAATCGGCCTGGCGTCAATCTCGAGGAATTAGAGAGGCAATTGCGCGTGGCATCCCGCGCGCATGCCGAAGCCGCTATTCGCGCAACGCCGCAGCCTGATTTTGTTGAAAAGCCCGCCCCGGTTCCTGATTTAGACGCGTTGCGGCGTGATTTTACGCGCACACAACCGCCAATGCCGCAACGGCCCGCGGCAATGCCTGTGGAGTTACCCGATCCCGGCCCGCCACCTGCTTTTTTAAGCGCGCCGCCGCTTGGCGCAGGCCAAGCGGAATATAGCAATCCTTTCGACGAGCGGTTTCCGCTGATTGATCGGGGCAAGGAGCGGGGTTCACCAATTTTTCGGGCGATGATCGCCTTGGTCGTCCTGTTTCTATTCGTATCCTTTGGTTATTTCTTCTATTCCGGCAAATTATCCTTGAGCGTTTCCGTGGCACCTGATCAAAAATCGGTGCCTGTGATCAAGGCGGATACAAATCCGGTCAAAGTGGTTCCCGATACCAATGCATCCAACGATGCTGCACCCGCCGGCTCGGAATTATTTGGCAAAAAAGGGGCTGACACGGTTAGCACGGCAACCACAAAATCAAGCGCCGAGGCCCCTTTGGACGTGAACGCGGCCGTCAAAGCCAACGGCAATAAGTCGACCTCTTTGGTCCCGGGCATGGGCGAGCCTAAATCGGTGCGCACCGTCACGGTCCGTCCCGATGGAACGATGATTGGTGATCCGATGGCAGGATCCGCACCGTCTGCTCCAAGCGCAACGCCCGTTATTGTCACCCCATCGGCTTCGGCCATGTCACAAGAAGCGCCTCAACCGGTAGCGACACCTGTAGCTGCGCCGGCTCCTGTAGCATCGGCGGCGGCTAAACCCGTTCAAACGGCGTCGGCGGAACCTTCGACAGGCTTGCCTCCTTTGCCAACGGTACCCGCGACGCTTAATGGCGGCCCCGTTCCGTTACCACCCGCGCGGCCAAATGAGGATGCGATGAATGCGGCTGCGGATGATCCGCTCCGCGATCTCGTCGCTCAGGCCACCAATGATGAACCAAAGCCCGCCGATGAGCCGCAAGCAACCAATGATGCTCCGATAGCAGGTGATTATGCCGTCCAATTTGGCGCATCTCCTGCCGAGGCAGAAGCAAACGCGCTTTCGGGACGTCTTAAAACGCAACTAGCGGACCTGTTGGGCAATCATTCGATCGCCGTGATCAAGGCCGATATCAATGGCAAGACAGTGTTCCGCGTCCGCGCGTTCGGCTATAGCCGCGATGAAGCGGCGGCGGCCTGCGCGACGGCGGCGGCGTCTGGCGCGAAATGCTTTATCGCTAAAAATTGACCGCTTTTGGATGATGGGTTGTTCCTGATGCGTAGCAAAGCCCTTATTATTGGCTGTTCAGGGAGCGAATTATCGTCAGACGAGGCAAGGTTTATCGCCGAAGCCAAGCCTTGGGGACTGATCTTGTTTCGACGCAATATCGTCGATCCTGCCCAATTAAAGGCGCTTACCGCCCATTTTCGCGAAAGTGTCGGCCGCCCTAATGCGCCGGTCTTGATTGATCAGGAGGGTGGCCGCGTGCAGCGCATGGGACCGCCCCATTGGCGTAAATATCCGGCGGCAGCCCATTATCTGAAAGCGTGCAACGGTAATGTGGACGACGCCGCTGATTTGGCGCGCTTGGCATCCCGATTAATCGCCCATGATCTCACCGAATGCGGGATCACCGTTGATTGTATGCCTGTCCTCGACTGTCCCGTACCCGGGTCGAACGATGCCATCGGGGATCGCGCCTATGCGTCAGAGCCCGAGGCCATTTCGCGCATTGGACGGGCGGCGGCTGACGGGATGCTCGACGGCGGGGTGTTGCCCGTCATCAAGCATATGCCGGGACATGGCCGCGCCATGGTGGATAGCCATTACGCGCTGCCCGTCGTGAAAGAACCCGTCGATATTCTTGAAAAGACTGATTTTTTACCGTTTAAGCGTCTCAATGACCTGCCGATCGCCATGACGGGGCACATTGTCTTTGACGCGATTGACCCAAAGGGCCCCGCGACGACATCGCCCAAGATCATCCGGGACATCATCCGCGGCTTTATCGGGTTTGACGGGCTTTTATTGAGCGATGACGTCTCGATGAAGGCGCTTTCTGGCGGGTTCAGGGAGCGAACCGAGGCGCTGTTTCAAGCAGGCTGCGATATTGCGCTTCATTGTAATGGCGTGATGGAGGAGGCCGAGGCGGTCGCCGCCGCGTCCCCCATCTTGGCCGGGCCGAGTTTGGAACGGGCCAATCGAGCCCTTTCGCTGCTTGAAAAGCGTCCATCTGTGTTTGATCCTGTGGAAGCCGCCAAAAATCTCGAAGCTAAGCTTGCTCTTGTCATCTGAAGTCGACAGAATCAAATCCTGAATTTTGGGGTTTGTGTAACATTCAATGTCTGAAGCAAGGCTCTTTGCCGAAAAGCCGTTCGAAGACGAACGCGGCGTAAACGATCCGGTTTGCATGATTGATTTGGACGGGTTTTCCGGCCCGCTCGATCTGTTGCTCGAATTGGCGCGCCGCCAAAAGGTCGATCTTGCCAAGATTTCGATCCTCACGCTTGTCGAGCAATATTTGACCTTTATCGAGCAAGCCCGCGCGCTTCGGCTGGAATTGGCCGCCGATTACCTCGTCATGGCGGCTTGGCTGACCTTTTTGAAGTCGCGATTGCTGCTGCCCGCCGCCGCGTCGCCCGACGAACCCAATGCGAATGATTTGGCAGCCGCCCTTGCCAATCGGTTGCGTCGATTGGAGGCCATTCGGGCCGTTTCCCGTCTTTTGCACGAAAGACCCCAGCTCAATCGCGATATTTTCTCGCGCGGCAGCCCAGAACCTGTCGCTTTAAAACGCATCACGCTCTGGGAAGCATCAATTCATGATTTGCTCTCGGCCTATGCGCAACAAAGGCAGGTGAGGGCATTGGCCCGGATTTCGCTCAAAAAGCGGCATGTCTGGTCGCTTGATGCCGCCCGTGCGGCGCTGGAGCGGATGATTGGAACAACAACGGAATGGGCGGTCCTCGACGAATATCTGATCGCCTTCATGTCCGAACCCGGAATGGAAAAGACGGTTAGGGCGACCTCGCTCTCCGCAACGCTAGAACTTGTGAAAGAAGGACGGGCCGAAATTAAGCAGGAGCGGACCTTTGCTCCGATTTATTTACGCGCGCTCTCGACAAATACGGAAAGGCCCGTGGCATGACAGCCGAGGCAATGGTCATCATGGAAGCAGAAATCGACGAGGAACGTCCCGTTCAACGGGATGCACGCTTTTTGCGTGACAAGCGGATTGTGGAAGCGCTGCTGTTCGCGTCGCCTAAACCGTTAAGTGACGACGACTTCACCTTCCATCTTGGTCCGGACGGTGCTTTGGCCGAGATTTTGGCAGAACTGGCCGCCGATTATGCTCCGCGTGGCGTCAATTTACTGCGGACAGCCGGAAAATGGGCGTTCCGCACGGCGGAAGACCTCGGCCATCTTCTTGTTCGTGAACGCGAGGAGCCACGCCGCCTATCCCGTGCTGCGCTCGAAACCTTGGCGATTATTGCCTATCACCAGCCCGTAACGCGCGCTGAAATTGAAGAGATCCGTGGCGTTGCGACGAGCAAAGGTACCGTCGACGTCCTCTTGGAAACCAATTGGATCAAATTGCGCGGCCGTCGTAAGGCGCCGGGACGCCCTGTCACCTATGGCACAACCGAAGCGTTTTTAGACCAATTTGGTCTTCAGGCCATTGGCGAGCTTCCCGGCCTATCGGAGTTGAAGGGCGCCGGCTTCTTTGATGGACGGCTTCCAGCCGATTTTGATGTCCCAGAACCCTCGGATTCAGCCGAATTGCGGCCTGATGAAGACCCGTTGGATGAAGATTTGTTTGTCCTCATCGCCGAAGAACGGGCAGGTGCTACGGAAGAAGGGCTTGAGGCTGAACCGCAATCCTAGGTGCGATTGCGGTATTTTACAGTTCAGGCACACGAAGTTCTTGTTTTTAACGTTCCGTGCGCCTAGTTTCAGTTCCAGACAAGATAGCTTGGTAAATCCGGGCTCAATTTAATCGGAGGCCCCTTATGGGAAGCGTTAGCATCTGGCACTGGGTTGTCGTGGGTATCATTGTGATGCTGCTGTTTGGTCGGGGTAAGGTATCCGATCTCATGGGCGATGTGGCCAAGGGCATTAAGTCGTTCAAAAAGGGAATGGCGGATGATGAACCCGTAGCGGCTGCTCATCCCGCTGAGGCGGCTAAGCCCGTTCCGGGGCCTGCCGCAGCGCCGCAAGCCGCGCCACAGGCAGCTCCACACGAGCATAAAGCCGGTTAATTGGTTCAACGTGCGCGTTAAGCGCTCGGAAAGCAGGCTTTTGCTCGATGTTTGATTTCGGCGCAGGGGAACTGGTTGTCATTGGCGTTGTCGCGCTTGTAGCGATCGGTCCTAAAGAATTACCGGGCCTTTTACGGACTGTTGGACAGGCCGTAGGAAAAATGCGCCGGATGGCGGGTGATTTTCAAAATCAATTCAACGATGCGATGCGCGAAGCTGATATGGCGGAGACGCAAAAGCTGTTTTCAGACATCAAATCGGACATGGCGGGAATTGCCGCTGCATCGGAAGTGAAAGAAGTCTATCCGACGCTGGCCGAATTATCCGCTCCGGCACCTGCGTTTCCGGTTGAGCCAGTTTCAACCGAACCGGAGCCCGTTAGTGAGCCGGTAGCGCCGGTTGTTGACGAGACCGACGATAAGCCTAAGCCCAAGAAAAGGGCTAAAAAACCTGTTGCCGAGGTGGAAGACACCGCCGACACGCTATTCCCAGAAATTGCGGCATCGGATGATAAGCCTACGGAAGAAAAGCGTGTAGAAGAAAAGCCAAAGCGGCGTGCTTCGAGCAAGAAATCCGAAAGCCAAGAAGATGCGTCATGACCACTGAAGATATTGACGCATCGAAAGCGCCTTTGATGGAGCATTTGATTGAGCTGCGTGCGCGCCTCATCAAATCGCTGATCTCGTTTTTTGTGATGTTCTTCTTTTGCTTTTTCTTCGCCAAGCAAATCTACAATATTCTGATTTTCCCTTATGTACTGGCGGCCGGTGACGTTTCGCAGGTCAAACTGATTTACACGGCACCGCTGGAATATCTGTTTACGCAGATTAAAATTGCCGTTTTCGGAGCTTCTTTTTGTTCTTTTCCGATTGTTGCGACCCAGATTTATAAGTTCGTAGCACCCGGCCTGTATAAAAACGAAAAAGACGCGTTTGTTCCCTACCTGATTGCGACGCCGGTTTTGTTTCTGGTGGGCGCTTCGGTTGTGTTTTTCATCGCGATGCCGATTGTCATGAAATATTCGATTGGCCAGCAACAGTTGGATGTTGCCGGTGCCGCATCAATCGAGCTTTTGCCAAAGGTGAGCGAATATTTGTCGCTGATCATGACGCTAATTTTCGCGTTCGGGATCACGTTCCAGCTTCCCGTTGTGCTGACGCTTTTGGCCCGTGCAGGGTTTATTGACGCCCAATTTCTTCGCGATAAAAGGCGCTATGCGATTGTTTTGGTCTTTGTCGTGGCAGCCGTGTTGACGCCTCCAGACGTGATCAGTCAGATGTCGCTCGCTATTCCAACCCTGCTTTTGTATGAGGCCTCTATCTTCGCCGTGCGAATCGTCGAAAAACAACGTGCCAAGGCTGAAGCGGACCGAAACGCCGAATAGACCGTTTTTCCGTTTCCCTAAAAACAGTTAAACGAGAAAATTCATGTACGACATCCGCTGGATCCGCGAAAACGCCGAGCGTTTTGATCAAGGTTTGAAACACCGTGGAGCGGAGCCGCTATCCGCCCATCTGTTAGCGATGGATGATGAGCGTCGCGCCGCAATCGCCGTTTCGCAATCGACCCAAGAACGCCGTAACGCGTTGTCGAAGGAAATTGGTCAAGCCATGGCCGCCAAAGATCAGGCGCGGGCCGATACGCTAAAAGCGGAAGTAGCCTCGCTCAAGGATAAGCTCGCTGAGGCCGAAGCGCTCGAAAAGCAGCTTATTGCCGCGCTTGATGCCGAATTGGCCGCAGTTCCGAATACCCCTCTGGAATCGGTGCCCGTTGGCAGCGATGAACATGGCAATGTTGAAACCCGTATTTGGGGCGAGCCGAAGCCTTTGGGCTTTGAGGCCAAGCAGCATTTTGAAATTGGTGAAGCCTTGGGGCTCATGGATTTCGAAGCTGCCGCCAAAATGTCTGGCGCGCGTTTCGTCGTCAATAAAGGCCAGTTGGCACGGCTTGAGCGCGCCATCGGCCAATTCATGCTCGATCTCCACACGAGCGAAAACGGGTATATGGAGGTTAATCCGCCTCTGCTCGTGAAAGACCAGGCCATGTTCGGCACGGGTCAATTGCCGAAATTTGCCGATGATCTGTTCCGCGCTTTGCCCGATTATTGGCTCATTCCAACGGCGGAAGTCTCGCTTACCAATCTCGTTCGCGAGGAGATCGTCGAGGAAAAAACGCTTCCGATGCGAATGACGGCGTTAACGCATTGCTTCCGCGCCGAAGCGGGTTCCGCTGGTCGCGATACGCGCGGCATGATCCGCCAACATCAATTCCAAAAGGTCGAATTGGTGACCATTGCAACGCCGGAGCAATCGGAAGCGGAACACGAGCATATGACGCGTTCGGCTGAAAAAGTGCTGCAAAAGCTCGGGCTGCCGTATCGCGTGATGACGCTGTGCACGGGCGATATGGGTTTTGGTTCGCAAAAGACCTATGACATCGAGGTTTGGCTGCCGGGGCAGGGCATGTATCGCGAGATTTCCTCATGCTCGGTCTGTGGCGACTTCCAAGCCCGCCGCATGAATGCACGGTTTAAATCCACCGATGGCAAGGGCAATCGCTTTGTCCATACGCTGAACGGCTCGGGCTTGGCGGTCGGGCGGACCTTGGTAGCGATTTTAGAAAATTATCAGAACCAAGACGGCTCTGTCACAATACCGGAAGCCTTGTTGCCCTATATGGGTGGCATCACAAAAATTGAAAAAGCGGTTTGATATGCGCATTTTAGTCACAAATGACGATGGAATCCATGCTCCAGGTCTCGCGATTTGCGAGGCGATTGCGCGTAGCCTTTCAGACGATGTGTGGATTGTAGCGCCTGAAACGGATCAATCGGGTGTCGCGCATTCATTGTCGCTGAACGATCCGCTTCGGCTGCGCCAATCGGGTCCGCAACGCTACGCCGTTCGCGGGACGCCGACCGATTGCGTGATCATGGCGGTTCGTCATGTGTTGGATCGGAAGCCCGACCTCATTTTATCCGGAGTCAATCGCGGGCAGAATGTGGCGGAAGACGTGACCTATTCAGGCACGGTTGCGGCGGCCATTGAGGGGACCATTTTGGGTGTTCCGTCGATCGCACTCTCGCAATGCTACGGCCCGGATTCGGTAAAGGCGCTGCACTGGAATTGTGCCGAGACGCTAGCGCCCGATATTATTCGCAAAGTTCTCAAAGAAGGTATTCCGCCGAATATTCTGGTGAATATCAATTTTCCGAATTGCAAACCCGAAGACGTTAAAGGCACCAGCGTTTCCGTTCAGGGACAACGCCAGCAAGATTTGCTCAGGATTGACGAACGGTTTGATGGCCGTGGCAACCCTTATTATTGGATCGCCTTTGCGCGCGGAAAATCGGTTCCCGGCCATGGAACAGATCTCGAAGCCATTGCCGATCATCGCGTATCGGTAACACCGCTTCGGCTTGATTTGACCGATGAGCCAACGCTCACGCGTTACGCGCAAATTTTTTAAAAGGAACAAGGCTTGACGGCCAGCATGAAAAACGCAGAAGCCAAAATGTCGTTCCTGTTGGGCCTTAGGTCTGGTGGGCTATTGGATACGGCAAGCTTGAAAGCGTTTGAACGCGTTTCGCGGATTGATTTTGTTGGCCATCAATATTCGGATTTAGCGCATGAGGATGTGGCTCTCCCCATCGCCTGCGGCCAGTCGCAATCCTCTCCGGGTTCGCTCGCGCGCATGTTTGCCGCTTTAGGCGCATCATCAGGTGATCGGATCTTAGAAATCGGAACGGGATCGGGTTATGCAAGTGCACTCTTAAGCCAAATCGGACTGAGTGTAACGACCATGGAACGCTACCGGACATTGGTAGAAGCCGCTCGCACGCGGTTTGCCCGTCTTGGAATTACCAATATCAATGTTATCCATGCGGATGGATCCCGCGGTCTTGTGGAAGAGGGGCCGTTTGATCGGATCATTATTCATGGATCGATCGAAGGTGAAGTCGATCGGTTTATCGAGCAATTAACACCGGGCGGCGCGTTGGTAGGTGTCTTGCGCGTTAGCCATGTCGCGGAGTTAACGCGTTGGCGCCGCGCCGAAGGAAGCCGCTCGGTTGAAATGGATCATTTCGGTAGGCTCGATATGCCGCTTCTCGCAAAGGGTTTATCCGAAATTCTTTGAGGCAATAATGTGTCTCACGTTTCACATAGAAAGAACTTCTTAACCTAAACAGAGGTTTAATGCCTTTGTTCACGCGAGTCGTTTGCTCGCTTTGTTTTGGAGGTCGCCCGTGTATTCGAAGTCCGCATTGCGCTTTCTCACTACCTGCGGTCTTTGCGTTTTACTGACAGGTTGCGGAACCGATATTATCCGCGTGTCAGATAAATCGCCGGTCCCAAATCCTTTTGCCGGATCTGCCCGGTTTGATCCGCCGACAACGGGTTCGCTTTCATCGAAAGCCGATGGCAACAATGGCAGCGATGTGATGGCCTCGTCATCCGCTCCGGTTAGCAATGCGTCAATATCGTCCGCGCCGATTGAGGCACCGTCGGGCTCAAACGCCAATTCAGCATCGGGCCAAAGCGCGTTGAAGCCATTGGCCACCACAACGATTTCCCAACCAATTTCACAGCAGCCTGCAAAAAAACTGGCCGCGCTGAATGTTGATGCTGCGCCAAGCTTAACCGCGCCACAAAATTCAAAACCTGTTCCGGCCGCATCCGGAAATGGCAAATGGGTTGCCCAAGGCGGGAGCGAAGTCACTTTGGGCAATGGCGAAACGATCGCGACGCTTTCGAGCCGTTACGGCGTGCCAGAAGATGCGATCCGCGGCGCGAATGGCCTCACCGCCAAGGCTAAACCGCCGCATGGCGCAAAGCTGATCATTCCGGTGTTTGTTGCCGACGGTTTAACGGCTGCGAAGACAAAACCGGAAGCCACAAAGGCGGCCGCTCTTGTTACAACAACGCCCGCCGTTACGGAGCCAGCCCCGTTAAAAGCAAACGGTAAAAAGGCCGATGCAGCAAAGGCTGCGCCTGCAGCTCAAGCTGCCGCTCCTGCGCAAGTGGCTTCGCTTGATAATACAGCACCTGCTGCGGCTCCGGCTGAAGCGGCAAAGCCTGTCGCCGAAGCAGGCTTTCGTTGGCCCGCGCGTGGTCGGGTCATTCTTGGCTTTGGCGATAAAAACGGCGTGAAAAGCACAGGTATCAATATCTCCCTGCCACAAGGCACGCCGATCAAAGCGGCTGAGGCAGGCGTTGTGGCTTATGCGGGCAGCGAAGTTAAAGGCTTCGGCAATCTCGTGATGATCCGCCACTCGGATGGTTGGGTATCGGTTTATGGCAATGCGAGCGAAATTAAAGTTAAGCGCGGCGATGAGATCAAGCGCGGTCAAGTGATTGCGCTGTCCGGTCAATCAGGTGATGTATCTGCGCCGCAACTCCACTTCGAATTGCGCAAAGGTTCGGTTCCGGTTGATCCGGTTGAACATCTCAGCGACGACTGAGTTGAGTATTTTGAAAAAGGCGGCCTTTTAGCCGCCTTTTTTGTTAGCTTAGAAGAACCCCGAGCCTTCCGGCCAAGTCCTGAATATATTGGAACGCTGTACGCCCGGAGCGTGAGCCGCGCGTGGTGGCCCATTCCAAACTCTCATGCTCGAGCTGTGCGAGATCGGTTTTAATGCCGTAATGCTGCGCATAGGCGCGGACCATTTCGAGATATTCGTCCTGGCTGCATTTGTGAAAGCCGAGCCAGAGACCGAAGCGGTCCGACAAGGACACTTTCTCCTCAATCGCTTCGCCGGGATTAATGGCAGTACCGCGCTCATTGTCCATCATGTCGCGCGGCAAAAGATGGCGACGATTGGAGGTCGCATAAAAGATCACATTATCCGGCCGGCCTTCGATCCCGCCTTCAAGAACGGCCTTGAGCGATTTGTAGGATGTGTCATTCGCGTCAAACGATAGATCATCGCAAAAAACGATGAAACGACAGTCGGCATCGCGCATAATCGCCATCAAAGCCGGCAGGCTCTCAATGTCTTCGCGATGGATCTCAACCAGTTTCAAAGGCTTTACCCCCGCAACGCCATGAAGCTTGGCCAGAGCCGACGCATGGGCCGCTTTAACGAGGGATGATTTACCCATGCCGCGCGCGCCCCATAACAGCGCATTGTTCGCCGGAAGTCCCCGGGCGAAGCGTTCGGTATTGTCATTCAACTGGTCACGAACGCGATCAATTCCCTTTAACAACCCCATCTCGACACGGTTGACGCGGGTGACTGGGGAAAGCCAGCCCCCATCGGCATGCCAAACAAAGGCATCCGCCATCGCCAGATTGGTATAGGGGCGAGCTTGGGGGGCCAGACGCTCAAGCGCATCGGCGATTCGCTTAAGATCGGAGGTGAGGGCGTCTGGTAGGGTAAAGGGTTCAGATGACATTGGGCCAATAACTCGTTTCAGGGTACGTCTTTTTCTTAATGGCGAAACGAGACCGCGTCCATAAGCGTTAAATTGCCCCGTTTGGCGCGCTTTGATTTGCAATCCGTGGCTGTCTGGCTATAGTCCCGGCCGACGATATGGGGAACTTTCGTCTTATCGAGGTTTCCCGTGCCATAGATTTGACCGGAGGTTTCTGACGTGATTACGCCCGCCTATGCGCAAAGTGCATCCGCCCTTGGGGGTTCGGATATGCTGATCCAGATCGTTCCGTTTATTCTCATTTTTATCATTATGTATTTTTTGATGATCCGGCCGCAGCAAAAGCGCCAGAAGGATCATCAGGAAATGATCAAAAATGTCCGTCGCGGCGATCAAATCGTGATGAGCGGTGGCTTGATCGGTAAGGTCGTCAAAGTAACCGACGACAATGAATTGGAACTGGAAATTGCCGACAATGTCCGGGTGCGGGTATCGCGCTCTGCCATCGCCGACGTCCGCAGCAAAGGTGAACCGGTCAAGTCCTGACCGGTCCCGGATAGAGCGAACCGACCCATGCTTCGTTATTCCCGCGGCAAAATTGCCGCTATTCTGCTTCTAGCCTTCGCGGGCTTTTATTTCGCGGCCCCGAGCCTGATGTCTCCTGAGACACGGGGCTCGATCCGCGCCAATGCGCCCGGATTTATTCCGGGCTGGATGATTCCAAGCCAGGCCATCGTGCTCGGCCTTGATCTTCAAGGTGGATCCCATGTGTTGCTCGAAGTTGATAGCGGAGCGGTCGTCAAAACGCAGATCAATACGTTGCGCGACGATATGCGGCGCGTTCTTCGGGATGAAAAAGTTGCGCTTGCGGGCGGCATTGCCGTTTTGCCGCGCGGTGTAACCGTTAGAATTGCGGACGCCAATGAACGCGCACGTGTATCGCCTAAATTGAAGGAGCTTGCGAGCTCGGGGCCTGCGGTCAATTTGATGCGCGGCGCATCGCCAGCGCTCATTGAATTTTCCGAGCAGCCGGACGGCCTCATCACGCTGACGGTAACAGATGAAGGCATTACGGAGAAAGTTCGAAAAGCCATTGATCAGGCTATCGAAGTGTTACGCCGCCGTATCGATGCGTTGGGTACAACAGAGCCCAACATTCAACGCCAAGGCGTTGATCGCATTCTCGTTCAAGTGCCCGGTCTACAAGACCCTAAACGCCTAAAAGATATTTTGGGCACAACCGCTCAGCTTGAGTTCCGCATGGTGGCTGACTCGGGCGCAGCATCTGCGGATGTCGAAATGTTGCCGCAGGTTGAAGAAGGCTCGGCGCAATTGCCTATCGATAAGCGGGTCATTGTCCAGGGTGAAGATCTGATCGACGCTCAACCGGGGTTTGATAGCCGTAACTCTGAGCCAATCGTCAATTTCAAATTCAATATCCGAGGCGCTCAACGCTTTGGGCAGGCAACGACGGAATCGGTCGGTCGTTCCTTGGCGATTGTGCTCGATCGCAAGGTGATTTCGGCGCCGCGTATTCAATCGCCGATCACAGGTGGACAGGGTCAGATTTCCGGCCGCTTTACGGTTGAAGCCGCCAATAATCTCGCCATTTTGCTTCGTGCCGGCGCCTTGCCCGCACCATTAACGATTGTCGAAGAACGGACCGTTGGCCCGGGTCTTGGACAAGATTCGATTAATGCCGGAAAAATTGCCTCCTATGTAGCCGCTGTTTTGGTCGTCGGCTTCATGTTTGTGACCTATGGTCTGTTTGGCTTCTTTGCCAATATCGCCCTCGTTATTCACGTTGTGCTGATCTTCGCGATGATGTCGCTGATTGGAACCACGCTCACTTTGCCGGGTATTGCAGGGATTGTTCTAACCATCGGAACCGCGGTCGACTCCAACGTGCTGATTTATGAACGTATCCGTGAAGAGGCCCGCCAGGGACGAAGCCTTGTGGCGTCTTTGGATGCCGGATTTACGCGTGCTTTCGCGACAATTATCGATTCGAACGTGACCATGTTTATTGCCGCAGCCATCCTGTTTTTCTTAGGATCGGGTCCGGTGCGCGGTTTTGCCGTAACGATGGTCTTTGGCATCGTAACAACAGTTGTCACCGCGGTGACAATGACACGGATGATGATCGCGCTTTGGTATACGCGCTCACGTCCACAAAAAATGCCGTTCTGAGGAGAATGCGATTATGAAACTTCTCAGAATTATTCCCGACGATACCAAATTCGGCTTCATGAATTTCCGGAACATCAGCTTTCCGGTCTCGGCATTGCTGTCCGTTGTGTCCGTCGTTGCGTTCCTATGGATCGGTTTGAATTTCGGTATCGATTTTACCGGTGGCACCCTGATCGAGATGAAGGCGATTTCCAGTCACGCCGATATTGCTAAAGTTCGCTCCACAACCGCCTCGCTTAATTTGGGTGATGTTGAAGTTCAAGAATTTGGCAATCAAGGCGAAGTTTCTTTGCGCTTCGGCTTGCAACCGGGCGGCGATAAGGGGCAACAAGCCGTTGTCGAACATGTCCGTTCGGTGTTTGGTACGGATTATGAATTTCGTCGGGTCGAAGTGGTCGGTCCGCGCGTTTCGGGTGAACTGGTTCAGTCCGGCATTTTAGGCGTTGTTCTGTCGATCTTGGTCGTTCTCGTCTATTTGTGGTTCCGCTTTGAATGGCAGTTTGCCGTTGGCGCCGTGATCGCAACGCTGCACGATCTGGTTCTGACGATGGGCTTTTTCGCCATCACGCAGATTGAATTTAACATGACGTCGATTGCCGCCATTTTGACGATCGTGGGCTATTCGCTGAACGATACGGTCGTGGTGTTTGACCGTATTCGCGAATTGCTGCGCAAATATAAGCGCATGCCGATTGCGGAATTATTGGATCTCTCCATCAACACGACCTTGTCGCGTACGGTCATGACATCGATGACGACGTCGCTCGCGTTGTTGGCCTTGGTTTTCTTTGGCGGTTCGGTGATCAAGAGCTTCTCTTATGCGATGATTTTTGGTGTCGTTATTGGAACCTATTCGTCGATCTTCATTGCAGCACCCGTATTGATTTATCTCGGTGCCCGTATTGCGGCTGAAGCGAACGAAACAGAATTACCAGCCGACGAAACCGCCCCGAAGGCGAAATGAGCGAGGCCCGTTATGAGGGCTTTGTTCCAGGACGGCATATCTTAGATGCTGTCGGCAATGGCGGATTTCGCTTTGCCGACATGTCGCATCGAGGCTCTATTCTGATATTACCAACGGGCATTTATGCGTGGTCTGTTCAGTCGGCTCAGGACTTAACCGCATCCTCGTTTGATGCCTTGTTTAAAGAAGCAAAAGATATCGATCTCGTGCTCATCGGAACAGGCATTAATCCCGCTTATCTTGATGAAGCGATCCGCTGGCGGTTTAAGGAATTAAAGATTGGCGTTGATCCAATGACAACGACCGCTGCTGCGCGCACCTATAATGTCTTGATGAATGAAGGCCGAAGGGTAGCCGCCGCTTTGATTGCGATTGATTAAACCATGAAGGCAGCATCGGACGATACCTATTGCCTTCATGCGTTGAAACAGGCGGATCCTGAGCGCTATTTTACGTGCGTGTTCGCACCAGAGAAATACCGCGCGGCATTGGCGGCGCTTTACGCGTTTAACCTCGATATTGTTCGAACGCGCGAAATTGTGTCCGATCCCATGATCGGTGAAATTCGCCTGCAATGGTGGCGGGATGCGTTAAATGGCATAGGCGAGGGCGATGCTTCAGCCCATCCCATCGCCGGACCGCTTTTAAAAGCAATTGCTGAATATCATCTTCCCATCGGAGCGCTAATCAATTTGATCGATGCGCGCGTGTTCGATCTTTATGACGATCCGATGCCGAGCCTTCACGATCTGGAAGCCTATTGCGGTGAGACATCGTCTGCGCTCTTTCAGCTCTCGCTGCTCATTCTATCGGATGGCCGGTCTCATTCATCCGCTGATTTATGTGGCCATGCTGGCGTTGCTTTTGGAGCAACGGCGCTCTTGAAAGCTCTCCCCTGGCACGCCGCGCGGGGGCAGCTTTATCTTCCCCAGGATGTTCTAAGGAAGCACGGCGTATCATCGGAAGATGTTTTCAAACGGCAATTATCGCCGTCTATTGAAGCCGTATTGCGTGAGATGCGCACCCATGCGCGGGATCATTTAAGCCGTGCAAGGGCCGAACTAAAACGGCTACCGGATGATTTATTTCAAGCTTTTCTTGCGCTAACGAGCATTGAGCCCGCATTGCGCGCCATGGATAAGCGGCATTATGCCCCCTTCACAAGCGTCATTGAGCCATCGCGCCTCGGCCTTATCTTCCGCTATTGGCAGGCCGCGCGCCAAAAACGACTTTAAGGTTTTATCGCAGCGCTTTTGATCCAATCATCGATATCAATCGCGGCCCGCGCGGTAAGCGCCCTTTTACGAGCAAATGATTTTTCGGTGCCTTTGAGGCGTTTGCCGTTTGCATCGTTTTTATCAAAGGCAATCGGCGGAAACAGACCAAAATTGACATTCATGGGTTGGAAGGATGGCGGACCCGCATCAATCGTCTCGATATGACCGCCGGTAATATGGTTGATCAACGCGCCAAGCGCTGTTGTCGGCGGAAAAGGCGCAAGCTGATGGCCCATCGCTTCGCTCGCCGTGAATCGTCCGGCCGCTAATCCGATGGCCGCGCTTTCAACATAGCCTTCGCAACCTGTAATTTGTCCGGCAAAGCGAAGCCTTGGCAGGGCGCCAAGTTGCAGCGTTGGGTCAAGCAGACGCGGCGAATTGAGATAGGTGTTGCGATGCAACCCGCCAAGCCGAGCGAATTCGGCATTTTGTAGGCCCGGGATCATCCGCAATATTTTGGCTTGATCGCCATATTTCAATTTCGTCTGGAAGCCTACAATATTATAGAGCGTTCCCAACGCGTTATCCTGCCTAAGTTGAACAATCGCATAAGGTTTAACCGTGGGGTTTCTCGGATTGGTCAGGCCCACAGGCTTCATCGGGCCATGGCGCAAGGTCTCGCGACCGCGTTCCGCCATGATTTCAATCGGCAAACAGCCGTCAAAATAGGGCGTTCCTTCCCATTCTTTAAAATCAGTCTTTTCGCCACCGATCAACGCATCGACAAAGGCGTCGTATTCAGCTCGGTCCATCGGGCAATTGATATAATCGGCCCCGTTTCCGCCCGGACCAACTTTGTCATAGCGGCTTTGGAACCATGCGATGTCCATATCGATGGTTTCAGCGTGCACAATCGGCGCAATCGCATCAAAAAAGGCGAGTTGGGTTTCACCCGTCACGCCGCGGACCGCTTCGGCGAGCGCAGGCGAGGTGAGCGGACCAGTCGCGATAATGACGCGTCCCCATTCCTCCGGCGGCAGACCCGAGACTTCTTCGCGCTCGATCGTAATCAACGGATGCGATTCCAGTGCTTCCGTTACCGTTTGCGAAAAACCATCGCGATCAACCGCCAATGCGCCGCCGGCTGGGACCTGATTGGCATCGGCCGAACGCATGATCAGCGAGCCGAGTTTGCGCATCTCGGCATGGAGCAATCCGACCGCATTGGTGGAGGCTTCATCGGAGCGGAACGAATTGGAGCAGACGAGCTCGGCCAATCCTTCCGTTTTATGGGCATCCGTTTTGCGAACGGGCCGCATTTCGTGAAGGATGACGGGAACGCCGCTTTGGGCGAGCTGCCAAGCGGCTTCTGATCCGGCTAAACCGCCGCCGATAATATGAATGGGTTTTGATGTCGTCATGCGCCGGACCATAGGCCGCGTCGTTGTCGGGCCGCAAGGCACTTTGACAAACAAAAACGCCCGCCGGGAGGGGGCGGGCGTTTTATGGTAGCGGGGAAATGGTACCCGCTAGAAGCTCAGACGGAGGGAGAACCGCTGAGCCTTTATGCGATTAGCGGGCAACCGAACGCTTGGCCACGAAGCGGATATCGCTGCGTGAAATGCCGAGATCGTTAAGATCACGATCGCTAAGCGAGGAAAGCTCGCGGATCGTGTTGCGGATGCGGGCCCAACGGCGGAAATTGCTCTTCAAGGTCGAAATCGTCAGCATGTCATTATCCTTTGCAATCAGAGTTGGCTCGATGACCGCCTCGCGATCAGGTCCAACCAAATTTGTTGCACTGCATATAAGATGGATAATGCACTCTAGCCAGAGGCTGAGTGAGGCCTCTGATATGCGATAAACGCATACCAAAGTTAATATTGGACTAATGTCATCCAATTTTCACATAGTTGCCACTATTCCGCCGCAATTCCCTTTCGGGTTTTCTTTTGCACTGCAGCAGGGCGACGCTTCATCACATCCTTCAAGAATCGCGCCGTATGGCCTGCGCCCGATTTGATGACATCCTCGGGTGTTCCTTGGGCCACGATGACGCCGCCGCCATCGCCACCTTCCGGACCCATATCGATTATCCAATCGGCCGTTTTGATTACTTCAAGATTGTGTTCGATCACCACAACCGTGTTTCCTTGTTCCACTAATTCATGCAAAACTTCCAATAATTTAGCCACATCATGGAAATGCAGACCGGTCGTTGGCTCGTCCAGAATATAAAGCGTCCGCCCAGTCGCCCGACGCGACAACTCCTTGGAAAGCTTAACCCGCTGCGCCTCACCCCCCGATAAAGTGGTCGCTTGCTGCCCAACTTTCACATAATCGAGCCCAACTCGGGCCAAAGTCTCCATTTTTTCGCGAATGGACGGCACCGCCTTAAAGAGAATGGCCGCTTCCTCAACCGTCATATCGAGCACATCGGCGATAGATTTATCCCGGAATTTGACCTCCAACGTCTCCCGATCATAGCGTTTGCCCTTACAAACATCGCAAGTGACATACACATCCGGCAGAAAGTGCATCTCGATCTTAATCACACCATCGCCTTGGCAAGCCTCGCAACGACCGCCCTTGACGTTGAACGAGAAGCGACCCGGCTGATAGCCGCGTGCTTTTGCTTCCGGTAAACCAGCAAACCATTCGCGAATAGGCGTAAATGCCCCAGTATAGGTGGCGGGATTAGACCTCGGCGTACGCCCGATGGGTGATTGGTCAATGTCGATGACTTTATCGAGATGTTCCAATCCCTCAATCCGGTCAAACGGGGCAGGCTGCTCAAACGCACCGTTTAAGCGGCGCGCGACGGCGCGGTAGAGCGTATCAATCACAAGCGTCGACTTGCCGCCACCGGAGACACCCGTAATGCAGGTAAAAGTACCGAGTGGAATTTCCGCGGTGACATCTTTGAGATTATTCCCCTTCGCACCGACGAGCTTCAGCATCCGGCCCTTTTGCGGCTTCCGTCGCTTTTCAGGCATGCTGACGCCCATTTCGCCTTTCAAATAGCGGCCTGTAAGCGATTTGGGATCGGCCAAAATATCCTTCGGTTGCCCTTCCGAGACAATTTGACCACCATGAATACCGGCGCCTGGGCCAACATCGACCACCCAATCAGCCTCGAGAATGGCATCTTCATCATGCTCGACGACAATAACCGTGTTTCCGAGGTCGCGAAGCCGCTTCAACGTTCCCAAAAGGCGTTCATTGTCGCGTTGATGCAGTCCGATCGACGGCTCATCGAGGACATAAAGCACTCCCGATAGACCCGATCCGATCTGCGATGCGAGACGGATACGTTGGCTCTCTCCTCCGGATAGCGTTCCCGAATTACGGGATAAAGTCAGGTAATCGAGTCCAACATCGAGCAAAAATGTCAAACGGTCGCGGATTTCCTTTAAAATTCGTCCGGCAATCTCATTTTGCTTAGCAGTCATCTGTTTGGGTAGAGTCCCGAACCAATGATGTGCATCACGAACCGAAAAGGCGGCCACATTGGCAATGTGCAAACCATCGAGTTTAACCGCCAAAGCTTCAGGTTTCAGACGAAACCCTTTGCAGGTCGAGCAGGGCGTTGCCGACATATAACGGCCAATTTCTTCGCGCGCCCAATCGCTATCTGTCTCTTTCCAACGCCGCTCCAGATTGGGAACAACGCCTTCGAAAGGCTTATTGACCTTATAGGCGCGGGAACCATCATCGTAGGAAAACTGAACGGCTTCGTCGCCTGTGCCAAATAGAACGGCCTTTTTGGCCTTTTCTGGCAGATCGGCAAAGCGTTGCGCCATTTTATATCCGAAATGGCTACCCAGCGCCTGAAGGGTTTGACCATAATAAGGAGACGATGACTTAGCCCAGGGTGCAATTGCACCCCCTTTCATGGTGAGGGTTTCATCGGGGACGACAAGCGCGGGATCAACCCGCATTTCATGCCCCAAGCCATCGCAAGCGGGACAGGCCCCAAACGGATTATTGAACGAAAACAAGCGTGGCTCGATTTCTGGGATCGTAAAACCGGAGACGGGGCATGCGAATTTTTGCGAAAACGTTATACGCTTCGCCTCACCCTTAGCCTCTTTCTCATCCGCAAATTCAATAACCGCGATGCCATCGGCCAATTCGAGAATGGTTTCAAAGCTTTCGGCCAACCGCGCTCCAATATCCGAGCGGACCACAATTCGATCGACGACGATTTCGATATCGTGCTTCAGCTTTTTATCAAGAGCAGGGGCTTCCGGAATTTCGTAGAATTTCCCGTCAATTTTGACCCGCTGGAAACCACGCTTCTGGAATTCAGCCAACTCCTTGCGATATTCGCCCTTTCTTCCACGTACAACCGGCGCCAAAAGGAAAAGCCGTGTCTTTTCAGGCAGAGCCAAGATGCGGTCTACCATCTGCTGAACGGTTTGGCTCTCAATCGGCAAGCCCGTGGCAGGCGAATAGGGAATGCCGGCGCGCGCAAACAAAAGGCGCATATAATCGTAAATTTCGGTTACCGTTGCGACCGTCGAGCGCGGATTTTTCGACGTTGTTTTCTGCTCAATCGAGATGGCGGGCGAGAGACCTTCAATCTGGTCCACATCCGGCTTCTGCATCATTTCAAGGAATTGCCGAGCATAGGCTGAAAGCGACTCGACATAACGGCGCTGCCCTTCGGCATAAATCGTATCAAAGGCCAGCGACGATTTACCTGAGCCGGAAAGGCCCGTGAAAACCACCAAGCGGTCCTTTGGGATCGTTAGATCAACATTCTTCAAATTATGTTCGCGGGCACCCCTTATCGATATCACCCGACCATCCCGTCCTCCCTTTGGGGTCGCTTTATCAAAGAGCGCGTCGAGCTTTGCCATGGGGCTTGTATTCCTTCGATGAACGGGGAGCGCTTTACCTAATGCTGCGGGGATAAAAACGCCATGCTTTCGCTTAAAACTTCGATTGACTTACGCATAATAATGGTTTTGGATGAGAACATAAAGCGAACATTTGGTCGCCTTGTGTGGATAACGCGCTTGCTCGGGAAGTAATTTCGAATGCTTGCGCTATGGTCCCGTACAGAAATTGAGTTCGGATCGAAGGAGAGCGGATATGTCAGGAAGCGTGAACAAGGTTATTCTGGTTGGTAATGTTGGTCGTGACCCCGAAATTCGCCGCCTCGGTTCTGGTGAACCGGTTTGCAATTTCAGCTTAGCGACCTCGGAAACGTGGCGCGACAAGGCAACGGGTGAGCGTAAAGAGCGGACGGAATGGCATAATATCGTGATTTTTAACGAGAATCTGGCTAAGGTAGCCGAGCAATATGTCAAAAAGGGCTCGAAACTATATCTTGAAGGTTCACTGCAAACCCGGAAATTTACCGATAAAAATGGTGCCGAACGTCAAGCAACCGAAGTTGTTTTGCAACGCTACCGGGGCGAGATGACACTATTGGATGGCCGTTCTGGCGGATCGTCTGACACGGGCGAGGGCGGTTCGGTTAGCTATGGTGGGGGCAGTTCATCGGGTTCGCGTCCGGCCATGACTGCTCCGGGTGGTCGCAGCGATTTGGATGACGATATCCCTTTCTAAGATTAGCATTAATCGTACGATAGCCGGCGCCATCATTTGACGGCTTGATGAATCCATATAAGAATCTCTTAGTTTACAAGGTGCCCAAACAAAAACGGGGCCGGAAATCGGGGGATTATAATAATGGCTAACGCGTCCGCAGGCTCGAAAAAGCCACTTGTTCAACGTCTTTATTTTCAGGTTTTAGTTGCTGTTGCGTTAGGTATTGTTGTTGGTTGGCTATCGCCAGAATTTGCCAAGAATGATTGGATCAAAGGACTTGGCGACGGGTTTGTAAAACTGATCAAGATGGTGATCGCTCCGATCATTTTCTGCACCGTCGTATCAGGCATTGCGCATATTTCAGATGCCCGCAAAGTGGGCCGTCTAGGCGTTAAGGCCCTGGTTTATTTCGAAATCGTATCAACCTTCGCGCTGATTATTGGCCTTTTGGTAGCCAATATCGTGCAACCGGGTGCCGGGTTCTCTGGAAAGCCCGATGCAAATGCAGTTGCTGGATTTTTGAAACAAGCCGGCGAAATGAAGGCCTCGGATTTCGTTCTGAATATTATTCCGGATAGCGTCGTTGGCGCCTTTGCGAAGGGCGATGTCTTGCAAGTCTTGCTATTTGCCGTTCTTTTCGGTTTTTCGCTGATGGCTTTGGGAGAAAAGGGCCATGCTGTTCGCCGCCTCGTTGATGACATGGCGCATGCGGTTTTCGGCGTCATTGCCATTATCGTCAAGGCGGCTCCGATTGGTGCCTTTGGCGCCATGGCCTTCACCATTGGTCGTTATGGGCCTCAAGCTTTGGGCAATCTCGCTGGATTAATTGCTACCTTCTATCTCACCTCCATCCTCTTCGTGGTTGTCGTTTTAGGCCTCATCGCTCGTGTAGCGGGGTTCTCGATCTTCAAATTCATCGCCTATATCAAAGATGAGTTGCTGATCGTGCTTGGAACGAGCTCGTCGGAATCCGCTTTGCCCCAATTGATGGAGAAGTTGGAACGTCTTGGCTGCTCGAAGCCAGTCGTTGGTCTTGTGGTGCCGACCGGTTACTCGTTCAATCTTGATGGCACCAATATCTATATGACGCTTGCAACCTTGTTCATTGCCCAAGCGCTAAACGTGCCGCTGAGCTTTAACGAACAGCTCATCATCCTAGGCGTGGCCATGCTAACCTCGAAGGGCGCCAGCGGCATTACAGGAGCTGGTTTTATTACTCTGGCAGCGACCTTGGCGGCTATTAGGCCGGAATTGGTTCCCGGTATGGCGATTGTCCTGGGTATCGATAAATTCATGAGCGAATGCCGGGCGCTGACGAATTTGACGGGCAATGGCGTGGCGTGCGTTGTCGTATCGTGGTGGGAAGGCGAGCTTGATCGCACGAAGCTTACGCGCGGTTTAAACCGCGAAATTGATCCCTCTGACGTTCAGACGGCCATTACGACCGGCTAAGCCGCTAAAAGCCGTTATTTTGTAAGGATGTGTGACATTTGGCGGCATCCGGCACGGTCGGTTGCCGCCTTTGTTTGAGACTTCTGTGCTAACCATATGAAAAACCGTTGAATTCCCTAAGTGGATGACGGGTTAATAACGATAGTGCCCGCGACTGGAATCGGCTAGAAAAACGGCAGTGATTCTGCCCGTTTTTTGCGAGTCTGCATTTTGTCCGATAAGACCCCAACGCCTCCTGTACCCGTTCCGCAAGATATTCGTCCGGTTTCCATCACCGACGAGATGCGCCGTTCCTATCTCGATTATGCGATGAGTGTGATTGTCTCGCGCGCTCTACCTGATGCGCGCGACGGTTTGAAGCCGGTTCATCGCCGAATTCTCTATTCGATGATCGAAAATGGTTACACGCCCGATAAAGCCTACCGCAAATCAGCCCGCGTCGTCGGTGACGTGATTGGTAAATACCATCCACATGGTGACCAATCGATCTATGACGCGCTGGTTCGTATGGCCCAGAATTTTTCGATGCGGCTGCCGCTGATTGATGGTCAGGGTAATTTCGGCTCGGTGGATGGCGATCCGGCGGCTGCGATGCGGTATACGGAAGTTCGGCTTGAAAAGGCGGCTATGTCGATCGTCAACGACCTTGACGAAGATACGGTTGATTTCCAGCCCAATTATGACGGCAGCGAGCATGAACCTGTCGTTTTACCGGCGCGTTTTCCCAATCTATTGGTGAATGGTGCCGGCGGTATTGCCGTTGGCATGGCCACCAATATTCCGCCCCATAATCTGGGCGAAGTCATTGATGCATCGCTAGCCTATATCGCGGATCCTGCGATCTCCATCGATCAGCTGATCGAAATCGTACCCGGTCCGGATTTTCCGACGGGTGGAACGATTTTAGGCCGCGGCGGCGTTCGCAATGCCTATCACACCGGCCGTGGTTCGGTCATGGTCCGCTGCAAATCGTCGATTGAGGAGCTGCGTCAGGGGCGCGAGGCCATCATCATTACGGAAATTCCGTATCAGGTGAATAAATCGACGCTGATTGAAAAAATCGCCGAACTCGTTCGGGAGAAGAAGGTCGAAGGTATTTCCGACCTGCGCGACGAGTCCGACCGTGACGGAATGCGTATCGTCATTGAACTCAAGCGCGATGCCGTTGGCGATGTGGTGCTCAACCAGCTTTGGCGCTTCACGCAGCTTCAGTCAAGCTTTGGCTGCAACATGGTGGCGCTAAATGGCGGCCGCCCGGAAGTCTTTACGCTCCTCGACTTTATCCGCGCCTTCGTCGAATTCCGCGAAGAAGTGGTGACCCGTCGTACCAAATTCCGCCTCGGAAAAGCGCGCGATCGGTGTCATGTGTTGGTTGGTTTGGCCATTGCCGTCGCCAATATTGACGAGGTCATCCATCTCATTCGTACCGCGCCAGACCCGAATACCGCGCGTGAATTGCTGATGACGCGGGAATGGCCAGCCAGAGATGTGGCCTCGCTAATCGAGTTGATTGATGATCCGCGCCATAAAGTGTCGACAGAGGGTACATATCGGCTGTCCGAAGCACAGGCCCGCGCGATTTTGGAATTGCGCCTTGCTCGGTTAACCGCACTTGGGCGCGATGAAATCTCGGATGAGCTCAATACAATTGCCGCTGAAATTGCTGATTATCTCGACATTCTTCGCTCTCGTGTCCGCGTAATGGGCATCATCTCCGACGAATTAAACGAGGTAAAGTCGGCTTTTGCGACACCGCGCCGCACGACCATTACCGAATGGGACGCCGATCTTGACGATGAGGATCTCATTCAACGTCAGGATATGGTCGTTACCGTATCGCATGCGGGTTATATCAAACGCGTTCCGCTTTCGACCTATCGCGCGCAACGCCGTGGCGGCAAAGGCCGCTCGGGCATGCAAACCCGTGACGAGGATTTCGTCTCGCGCCTCTTCGTCGCTTCCACCCACACGCCGATCCTGTTCTTCTCGTCACTTGGGCAAGTGTACAAGGAAAAGGTCTGGCGCTTGCCGGAAGCCGCGCCAAACGCCCGCGGTAAGGCGCTGATTAATATGTTGCCGCTTGAAAAAGACGAGCGGATCACGACCATCATGCCGCTTCCCGAGAATGAGGAAGACTGGGATCGTTTGGACGTGATGTTTGCAACCGCTGATGGCAATGTCCGACGCAATAAGCTTTCCGATTTTGTCACGATCAACCGTGCGGGCAAAATCGCGATGAAGCTCGACGAAGGCGACGCCATCGTCGATGTGCAGATTTGCACGTCGGAAGATGACGTTCTGCTTACAACGGCCAATGGTCAGTGTATCCGCTTCTCTGTCGATGAGGTCCGCGTCTTCAAGGGTCGCGATTCAACCGGTGTTCGAGGCATTTCGCTTGCTAAGGGCGACAATGTGATCTCGATGTCGATCCTGCATCACGTGGACGCAACGGCCGACGAACGTTCGGCCTATATCAAGATGCGCCGCGCTATTGCGGGTGAAGTCGGCATCGAGGAACCATCGGATGAGGAAAACGTCGTTGATGCCGCGATTTCGCAAGAGCGTTATGCCGAGCTTTCTGCGCGCGAGCAGGTTGTTCTGACCATTTCGGAAAATGGGTATGGCAAACGGAGCTCTGCCTATGAGATCCGTATTACGGGCCGTGGCGGTAAGGGCATCGTTGCGATGGTTGTCAATGACCGTAATGGTAAGTTGGTTGCTTCATTCCCCGTCGATCAATCGGATCAGATTATGCTCGTCACCGATGGCGGTCAGCTTATCCGTTGTCCGGTTGACGGTATCCGCGTTGCCGGACGTGGCACCCAAGGCGTCACGATCTTTGATACGGCAGAAGGTGAGCATGTTGTATCGGTTGAGCGCATCAGCGATGAGGGGCTTGAGTATGGCAACACGGACGAAGCATCCGACGAATTTGCCGAAAGCTGAGACGGGAAGGCGAGGGGCTATCAATGCCAGTCAAGACATCTCGAAAGGCCTTTTATGCGGGTTCCTTTGATCCGGTAACCAATGGCCATGTTGATGTGTTGCGGCATGCTTGCCAACTCGCCGATCATTTAATCGTTGCGATTGGCGTGCATCCGGGTAAGGCACCTTTGTTCTCGCCCGAAGAACGGGCGGCCATGATCAAAGAGGCGTGTCGCTCCTTTGCGTCGTCGGACGGCGTACAAGTTGAAGTAATAACCTTTGACGGTTTGGCGGTCGAGGCGGCTAAATCACACGGAGCGACACTACTGATCCGCGGCCTTCGCGATGGGACCGATCTCGATTACGAGATGCAGATGGCAGGGATGAACCAATCATTGGCACCCGATATCCAAACGGTTTTTTTACCTTCATCCCCCATGGTGCGCCCGATCACGGCCACTTTGGTGCGTCAAATCGCCATGATGGGCGGCGATGTATCGGCTTTTGTGCCGGATTTTGTTGCTAACGGCCTCGCTCAAAAGCTTAAAGCATCGCGCTAAATAACTGACTAAAAACATATTTTGGAGCATTGAATGTTTAAATCACTCTGCCTTGCTTTGGTCATCGCCGTGGGTGTTGGCTACGCTCATGCGCAAGCGCCCGATCCGGCGAATACCGTTTATCTTGATACAAAAGATGGCCGAGTCATTATTCAATTACGGCCGGATTTGGCGCCGAAACACGTCGCACAAATCAAGGAGCTGGTGAAACGCGGCTTTTATAACGGCATCGTGTTTCATCGGGTGATCGATGGCTTTATGGCACAAACGGGCGATCCGACGGGCACTGGAATGGGCGGCTCCGATCTCCCCAATCTGCCAGCCGAATTTACCCCTGCAACCCTTTAACCGCGGCACACTCGGCATGGCCCGTTCGAATGATCCGAATTCGGCCAATTCCCAATTTTTTATCTGTTTCGGACCCGCTGCTTTTCTGAACGGAAAATACACCGTGTTTGGCGAAGTCGTATCCGGTATGGAATTTGTTGACAAAATTAAGCGCGGCGAGCCGGTAAAAAATCCGGACAAAATAATCAAAATGCAAATGATGGAAGACGCTAAGTAAAAGGAAGCGAGTACGATGGCTAAGGACACGACAACAACGGAAAAGAAGCCAGCAGCAAAAAAAGCGCCGGCAAAAAAAGCAGCGGCGCCAAAGGCCGCAGCTCCGAAAAAGGCACCTGCTGAAAAGAAGGCTGATGGCGTAGAGCATCTCGTGCTTGAAACAACCAAGGGTACGGTTGTTATTAAGTTCCGTCCCGATTTAGCACCAAACCATGTGGCTCGGATTTCAGAACTCGCTAAATCCAAGTTTTATGATGGCGTTGTGTTTCATCGCGTCATTGATGGTTTTATGGCGCAAACCGGGGATCCCACCGGTACGGGTATGGGTGGTTCCGGCCATAAACTGAAAGCAGAGTTTAATGCCGAACCGCATGTGCGCGGAATTTGCTCGATGGCCCGTTCACAAAATCCAGATTCTGGCGATAGCCAATTCTTTATCTGCTTCGACAATGCCCGTTTCTTGGACCGCCAATACACGGTCTGGGGTCAGGTTGTTGAAGGCATGGAGAATGTCGACAAGATCAAGCGCGGCGAGCCAGTTCGTGATCCAGATAAGATCGTGACAGCTAGCGTTGAATTGCGCTGATAAAAAGGACCGGTCGATGATGTTGTGTATATCATCGACCGGCCAAGACTACACTTACTGAAAATACCTGCCTTAAAAAATCGCTGTCATCCCGCAACATATTCGGGGCAGCAAACAGTGTGAAACAAATTTTGCAGCATCACGCAACGTAATGCTACACACTTATTGCGGGTAAAGTTAAGAAGCAGATGGTGTTTGAATTAAAATCGCACCTATTTCCCTCGATTTAAATTTCGGAAAATTATTCATACATAATTAAGATTTGCCTTTGGCTTAGGGGTTTTAAACGACCGATGCGTGTTGAAGATTTTGATTTTGATTTGCCATCCGATCGGATTGCCCTACGTCCGGCTGAGCCACGCGAGAGCGCACAACTATTGGTAGTTAAGCCCGATTCCGAATCTCCGTTTTCGGATCTTCATGTTTACGATCTTTCCCGTTTGTTACGAGCGGGCGATTGTCTTGTGGTCAATAATACAAAGGTTTTACCGGCACGGTTGGTAGGAAAACGCCAACGGGGTGCCTCCATCGCTGGCATCGAAGCGACCCTTCACAAACGCGAAAGTGAAACGACATGGCGAGCCTTCGTTCGACCAGCAAAGAAACTTGCGCTTGGTGAGAGGGTTCAATTTCAACGTCACGAGAATGGCACAACGCTCACCGCAGAGGTGATCGAAAAGGGCGATGCAGGCGAGGTTCTTTTTCGCTTTGAAGTGGCGGGTGAAGCACTTGATGTCGCCATTCGCTCCGTCGGCGTTATGCCATTACCACCCTATATTGCTGCCAAAAGGACTGAGGACGATCGCGATGAGCGCGATTACCAAACCATGTTTGCCGACCGTTCAGGCGCCGTTGCCGCACCAACGGCCGGGCTCCATTTTACGCCAGACTTGATCAAAACGCTTCGTTTATCCGGCATCCATTTCGCCGAAGTTACGCTGCATGTGGGAGCTGGAACGTTTCTACCCGTGAAAGTTGACGATACAGATGATCATAAAATGCATGCCGAATGGGGAGAGATTTCATCAGAAGCAGCTGCGGTTCTTAACGAAACCAAGGCATTGGGCGGTCGTATTGTAGCGGTTGGCACCACCTCGCTTAGGCTTTTGGAGTCGTCCGTAAATGATGATGGATCTTTCAAGGCGTGGTCAGGCGATACGTCTATTTTCATCACGCCGGGTTACGCTTTTAAGGCTGTTGATGTGTTGATGACCAATTTTCATCTGCCGCGCTCCACCTTGTTTATGCTTGTTGCGGCATTTTCAGGGCTCGACACAATGCGGAAAGCCTATAAACACGCGATTGAATCAGGTTATCGTTTTTATTCCTATGGTGATGCCTGCTTGTTACACTGCGCCTTTTAAGGGAAATTGGACCCATGCCGTCCGATCGTTTCGAATTCACCGTCACCGCCCGCGACGGCAAAGCGAGAACGGGTTTTGTTGCCACAACGCGTGGCGATATTCGCACGCCAGCTTTTATGCCTGTTGGAACCGCAGGCACGGTCAAAGCCATGCATCCGGAAGAGGTTCGCGCCTTGGGTGCCGATATCGTTTTGGGCAACGTCTATCATTTGATGTTGCGGCCCGGTGCCGAACGGGTAGCCCGCTTAGGCGGCTTGCATCATATGATGAATTGGCCTCATCCGATTTTGACGGATTCCGGGGGTTTTCAAGTTATGTCGCTCGCCAAATTACGCAAGCTTACCGAAAAAGGCGTTACCTTTTCGTCCCATATCGATGGATCAAAACACGAGTTAACACCGGAACGCTCCATCGAAATTCAGGGGCTTTTGGGTTCCGATATCCAGATGCAACTGGATGAATGCGTCAAGCTTCCTTGTTCAGACAGTGAGGCCGAACGGGCGATGGAATTATCGCTTCGTTGGGCAGAGCGTTCAGCGGCAGCCTTTGGAGATCAACCCGGCAAGGCCATGTTCGGCATTGTTCAGGGGGGCGCAGTGGAAGCGCTGCGCATCCGCAGTGCCGAAGCGCTTGCTGACATGAATCTGAAAGGTTATTCCATTGGCGGCTTGGCTGTCGGTGAGCCACAAGACATCATGTTGCGCATGATTGAAACGGTTGAGCCTTTCTTACCCCAGGAAAAGCCACGATATTTGATGGGTGTTGGTACGCCCGATGATATCGTCGAAAGCGTCCGTCGTGGCGTCGATATGTTTGACTGCGTGATGCCAACACGCGCCGGCCGCCATGGGTTGGCCTATAGCCGTTATGGAAAAATCAATTTGCGCAATGCGCGCCACGCCGACGATCATCGCCCGCTTGATGAAACATCAAATTGGGCACCGGCGCGCATCTACAGCCGGGCCTATCTGCATCATCTGGTAAAGGCGGAAGAGATATTGGGTATGATGCTGATAACCGGTATCAATCTCGCTTATTATCAGGAGCTGATGTCCGGATTACGTCAAGCCATATCACTTGGGCAATTGGATGATTTTATTGCTGAAACAAAACAAGGATGGGAGCGGGGCGATCTCCCTGCTCTTTAAAGAATTAACGAAAGATTAATATGACCGGAACGACCCTTTCCAGTGCCGATCTCGATCCTCGACGACGTAAGATTTTATTTCGCGCCTGGCATCGGGGTTTACGCGAAATGGATTTGATTATGGGGCAATTCGCTGACAGCTATCTTAGCGCAATGGGTGATGATGAATTAAACCTTTTTGAAATTCTAATTGAGCAATCCGACCGTGATTTATTGCATTGGATATTGGATGCTCAAGACATTCCAACCGAATTTGATACCGCCTTGCTGAAGGCGATCCGAGATCACCACGATCACACATCCCCGATCAATATTTGAAGAATGGGTAGACGGATCATACGATGTCTAAACTTCTTCAGACCCTCAATGCTGCAATCAAAGACAGGCGCCACATCGTCTTGTCTTCCGTACCCGATGGCTTTGATGCCATTGTCACGGCAGATATGGCGCGTGGTTTAGCCAAACAGGGACAGGGTAAAGCCGCAGCGCTCGTTTTTGTCGCCCGTGATGGGCAACGCCAAGCCGCGATGGAAATGGCGCTCGGTTTTGTGGCACCCGATATCGAGGTATTGAGCTTTCCGAATTGGGATTGCCAACCCTATGATCGCGTCTCGCCAAACGGTTCCATAACCTCGCGCCGCATGACCGTTCTGGCGCGTCTTGCCCGTTCGCAAACGAGTGAAGAGCAACCCCGTATCTTGATCGTAACGGCCAATGGTCTGATGCAACGCGTACCTTCACGGGCGCGTGTTGGCTCTGACAGTTTTTCGGCGGCTCCCGGCAACCGTGTTGACACGACGGCGCTGGGATTATGGCTCGAAAACAACGGATATATGCGACAATCCACCGTTCGCGAAACGGGTGAATATGCCGTGCGCGGCGGGATTATTGATTTATACGCCCCCGGTATGACGGGGCCCGTAAGGCTCGATTTTTTTGGCGACACCTTGGAATCGATCCGCAGTTTCGATCCTGAGACGCAACGTACCATCGGGCAACTTCGTTCACTGGATCTCGTACCGATGAGCGAAGTTCAGCTAACAACCGAGTCGATCAAACGGTTTCGTCAAGGCTATGTTGCAGCCTTCGGCGCACCGGGTCGCGACGATCATTTTTATGAAGGCATCAGCGAAGGAAGACGACCAGCCGGCTTAGAGCATTGGCTCCCTTTGTTTCATGAAAGCCTTGATACTGTTTTTGACTATCTAACGGATGTTCCGTTTATTCTTGACCCATTGGTGGAAGAGGCGGCGAACGAGCGGATTAAACAAATCAACGATCACTATGAGGCAAGGCGTGATGCCATGTCTCATCCGCAACCGGGTATCGCACCTTATAAACCGCTTGCCCCCGATCGTTTACATCTCAAATTGTCTGATCTTGAGGGGGCGTTGCGATCCCGTGCCGTTATCCGATTAACGCCTTTCAACGTGATAGAATCGAGCCCTCTATCGGTCGTCGATGCGGGGGCACGGCAGGGAAGGATATTCGCAGCAGAACGTGCTGCGGCAGAAGGCGCTGACAAAAATGATGACGGCAAAAACGTCTTTGACGCCGTCGTAGTCCATATTGGCGACGTGCGTCAGTCGCAACGCCGCATCTTGGTGGCTGCTTGGTCCGAAGGTGCGCGCGAACGTTTGGGTCATGTTTTATCCGATCACGGCCTTTCGGGCCTGACACCAGTTGCAACCTACACGCAGGCATTATCGCTCAAGGCAGGAGAGGTGGGTCTTGCCGTTTGGGGCATCGAGCGCGGCTTTGAAACAGATACGCTCGTTGTCGTTGGCGAACAGGATATTCTGGGTGATCGGTTGGTGCGTAAGGCCCGTCGCTCTAAGCGAGCGCAGGACGTCATTGCCGAGGCGGGAAGTTTGACGCCCGGCGATCTAGTCGTCCACGTCGATCACGGTATCGGGCGTTTCGTAGGGCTCAAAACGATTGATGCCGCAGGCGCGCCGCATGATTGCGTTGAGCTGCATTATGCCGGCGGTGATCGGCTCTTTTTGCCCGTCGAAAATCTCGATCTCTTATCCCGCTACGGGTCTGAAGATACCGAGATTGCACTTGACCGATTGGGCGGCGGCGCTTGGCAGGCGCGGAAGGCGAAACTCAAACAACGCATCCGCGAAATGGCGCATGCGCTGATTAAAATTGCCGCAGCTCGACTGCTAAAAGAGGCGCCTAAGCTTACGGTCGCGCATGGTCTTTATGAGGAATTTTCGGCGAAGTTTCCCTATGATGAAACTGAAGATCAGCTGACTTCCATCGAATCCGTTTTAGGTGATTTGGCTTCCGGCCGTCCGATGGATCGTTTGCTCTGTGGCGATGTCGGATTTGGTAAAACTGAAGTTGCTTTGCGCGCGGCTTTTGTCGCCGCTTTGGCGGGGAAACAAGTTGCCGTCGTCGTGCCGACGACCTTGTTGGCAAGACAGCATTATAAAACCTTCGCGACACGGTTTGCAGGGCTTCCCGTTGTTGTAAGGCAATTGTCGCGCTTTGTATCAACGACGGATGCGAAAGAGACAAAGGCGGGATTAACCGATGGCACGGTTGATATTGTCATTGGCACCCACGCGCTTTTAGGAAAGGCAATCGCCTTTAAAGATCTCGGCCTTCTTATCGTCGATGAAGAGCAGCATTTCGGTGTCGGACATAAAGAACGCCTCAAAGAACTTCGCGCCGAAGTGCATGTGTTAACGCTCACCGCAACGCCTATTCCACGTACCCTACAATTGGCGATGACCGGCGTTCGTGATCTATCCATTATGGCGACGCCACCGGTTGATCGCTTGGCCGTTCGTACCTTTGTGATGCCGTTTGATCCATTGATGATCCGCGAAGCTTTGCTGCGGGAACGGTATCGCGGCGGGCAGAGCTTTTATGTCTGTCCGCGCATTGAAGACATCGCGGAGGTTCAAACCTTCTTGGCCTCAGAAGTGCCTGAAGCAAAGGTGGGCGTAGCCCATGGGCAAATGCCTGCACAAGAGCTCGAAAGTGTCATGACGGCCTTCTATGAGGGTCAATATGATATTCTACTCTCAACCGCGATCGTTGAATCAGGCCTTGATATTCCAAGCGCCAATACGCTGATTATCCATCGCGCCGATATGTTTGGTTTGGCGGCGCTTTATCAATTGCGGGGTCGCGTCGGACGAGGCAAGACGCGTGCTTACGCGCTTTTCACGGTTCCTGCCAATCGCACACTCACCGTCCAAGCCGAGAAGCGTCTCAAAGTCTTGCAATCGCTCGATCGCTTAGGTGCCGGTTTCGAGCTTGCCTCACATGATTTGGATTTGCGCGGTGCGGGCAATCTTCTTGGCGATGAACAATCGGGCCATATCAAGGAAGTCGGCTACGAGCTTTATCAGCAAATGTTGGAAGAGGCTGTCGCGCAGCTTAAAGCCGGTATTGAAGATGATGACGCCATTGAAGGTCATTGGTCGCCATCGATTACCATCGGCACACCCGTGATGATTCCGGAACCTTATGTGCCGGATCTTACCCTTCGGATGCAATTGTATAAACGCCTGTCTGGCCTCGAAACCGATGGCGATATTGATGCGTTTGGCGCCGAGTTAATCGACCGCTTCGGTCCGTTACCAGACGAAGTGAGGCAATTGCTTTCCATCGTCGGCATTAAGGCATTGTGCCTGCGCGCTAATGTCGAAAAGATTGATGCCGGCCCACGCGGTATCATCATCAGCTTCCGCGATAATTCATTCGCTAACCCCGATGGGCTTATCCGCTATATTGGCCAATATGGTTCTCTCGCCAAAGTCAGACCCGATATGCGGATCGTTTTTATTGACGAATTCGACACGCCCAATGCAAGGCTCAAGGCGTCACAAGCCTTGCTGCGTGATCTTGTCCGGATTGCCGAAGATAAGAAAAAATCCTGAACATCAGGGCAGGGGTGTCGAACGGTCAAACCGCACCATGAAGATGCCTGCGATGATAACGATTGCAGCACCCAATACCGTCATTTGATCCGGAACGTCGCCGAAAACAATTACCCCCCACATCACGGCCCAAATCATCGCCGTATATTCAAACGGCGCAATAAAGGAGGCTTCAGCATGCTTATAGGCGTAGACCACTAGCGGTAATTGAAGCGAGGAGAGTACGCCCGCTGCAATCATCATGGCTAAATCCAACGTTGCCGGAAAGGTCCAGGAACGTGTTAAAAAAGCGAGGCTTTTATTACCGGCTTCGCCCAAATCGAGCGCATAAAACAGAACAGCAAAGCTCGCATAAAACAGCGTGAAAACGCCGCTTTGCCATAACGATGTGATCGAAGTTGGAAGCGAGTGATCTATCTTCCGAGTAAGGACCTGACCCAACCCATATAAAAAGGCACAGCCTAACGCCAAGAGCGCTTCGGGCTGAAAGACAGTTGATCCAGGACGCGTCATCACCAACACGCCACCAAAGCCAATAGCGATCACAACCCATCGCAATAACGGTACTTTTTCACCAAGAATAAATGGAACGATACCGGCCACAAAAAACGGCATTGTAAAATAAATTGCTACGCCATCGGCGAGCGATATCGTGGCTGCAGCCAACATAAACAGCAAATTGCCAGTGGCGATTAAAAAGCCCCGAAGAAAGAGCGGCCGCCAGTTCATCAAACCGGTTTTGGTCGAACGCAGGGCAGACCAAGCCATCGCTATTCCAATGGGTATGGTGACGGAATATCGAACCAACCCAATTTCATGAATAGGATAGCGTGCACTCAAGAATTTGGAGATCGTATCGCATGAAACGGCAAGTACCATCGCAAAGCACAAAAAAAACGCCGCTCGTATCCGCTGATCAAAACGAACCATCCGTTACGCAACCAAAGCTTGACGAATAGCGTCTATTAACACTTCACTTGGTTGGGCTCCCGAAATGGCAAGCTTTTGCGCCAAGATAAAAAAGGGAACGCCTGACACGCCAATGCGCCCGGCTTCGGCGATTTCCGTTCGAACCGAATCTATATCCATATCTGTCTCGAGACGGGCGGCAACCAAATCGGAATCCATCCCGGATTTTCCAGCTATGAATGCCAATACTGAAATGTCCCCAATATCCAAGCCCTCTTCGAAATAGGATTGGAAGAGGCTCGATACAACCGCATCCTGAACACCGGCCTCATTGGCCCAACGGATCAAACGATGCGCATTGAGCGTATTGGGCGAGCGGCTAATGGCATCAAATTGAAACGCAATACCATTGGATTTACCCAACGCTTCAAGCCGCTCATGCGCCGCTTTAAGTTGGCCGCCTTCACCAAATTTTTTAGTCATATAGGCCTTGCGATCATATCCTTCCGCGGGAATGGTCGGATCCAATTGAAACGGATGCCAACGAATAACCGCATCGATTTCCGGCATGTCTTCAAGCGCCTTTTCAATGTGCTTTTTACCAACATAGCACCAAGGACAAACAACATCGGAAACAATATCAATCACAAATGATTCAGACATAGTTTAATCCTCGCGCCAGAGGGTTTCAGGGGTAAAGCCAAAGAGCGGGGTATAGTCCGGCCTTTTAACGGATGAATTACGCACGATCCATTGTTCTGGCGCGTGGAACAGTGGAACCACATAAAATCCGGAAATCAGGATCCTGTCGAGCGCATGGACGGCATCCAGCCATGCGTCCCGCGAAGGGGCACCGAGCATTGAATCGATCGCCGTATCAATTGCGGGGCTAGAAGCGCCTGCATAATTTAGCGAACCTTGGCGATCCTTGGAGCGCGATCCCCAACGGTTATATTGTTCATTTCCCGGGGATGGCGAGGCGCCCCACGTAAACTGGATCATATCAAAATCGAACGCGGCAACCCGTTGCCAATATTGAACGTCGTCGACCAAACGAACCGTCATTTTAATGCCGAGTCGTTGCAGCGATTCTGAGAAATTTAATGCGAGACGTTCTTGAACACGACTGACAACGACGATCTCAAATGCAAGGGGCTCACCTTTGGCATTTGTCATCACCCCTTTGTGCAGAGACCAACCGGCTGCTTGCAAAAGTTCAAAGGCCTTGCGGGCGTTTGCACGATCCCGACCAGATCCATCGGAGACGGGTGGATGCCATTGGCCTTCTAATATGTCGAGACGAACCGCATCGGGGTAGGGCGCCAAAATCGCTCTTTCACCCGCCGAGGCCGGTTTACCGTTTGAGGAAAGGTCTGATCCTTCAAAATAACTTCCGGTCCGTTTATAAACGCCTTCAAATAGGACCGTGTTGATCCATTCAAAATCAAACAAATAACTTAACGCTTCGCGCGTTCTAATATCGGAAAAGACAGCGTGTCGCGTATTAAACACCAACCCTGCCATCCCTTTGGGAGTACGAACCGGAATCGGATCTTTAGCAGCACGCCCATCCAACATTCTTGGAAAGTCATAGCCTGTCACCCAACGGGTTGGATTATCTTCGCTGCGCACATCGTATAGGCCTGCTTTAAAGGCTTCGAAGAGCGTGTTTGCATCCCGATAATAATCGTATCGGTAAACATGGGCATTATACATTCCCTTATTGACAGGTAGATCTCGTCCCCAAAAATTCGGATCACGCTGATAGCTAATGCTCTCACCCGCTTTTACATCCGATACACGGTAGGGGCCTGATCCGATCGGTACCTTTAATGTTGTTTCATCGAAATGATCGGCATCCGTCGCATGTTGAGCCAAGACGGGCATGAGCGCCAAGATCATCGGTAATTCACGGTCGTGACTGTCGCCAAGGTTAAAAATAACCGTCTTTGGATCAGGCGCATCGGCGGCGATGACCTTATTGTAATAGCCTCTTAAATTTGGCTTGCCCTTTTCTTTCAAAAGAGACCAAGAAAATATGACATCCGCCGAGGTAAGCGGATGGCCGTCGGAAAAATGGACACGCGGGTCGATGTAAAAAGTAACCCTGCTGAGATCATTAGAAATGTCGACGGATTGTGCAACGGACGCGTAAAGCGAAAAAGGCTCATCGGCCGAACGCACCATGAGGCTCTGAATAACAAGGCCGATCGGGGGAGCAATGCCTTGGGCTGCAATTCCTCGAACCGAATAGGGGTTTAACGTATCAAAAGTTCCCATCACTCCGAAGGTAATCGTTCCTTTTTTGGGAGCTTCGATATTCGCATATGGAAAATGATCGAAGCCAGCCGTCAAAACCGGTACGCCGTAAAGCGCGATGGCGGTCTTAGGTTCTGCCAGCGCAACCTGTGCACCAAAGACAAAACATGCCGCCATACCTAACATTATTTTGCGCATTAAAGGTCCAGACCCACGCCCTTATCGGATAGAGCTTTGATATATGATTCGAGGTAATTAGCGTTATTTTCAAAGCAAATCGGATTTTCGATGGCCACGATAGCCGTAAAAGAGTATGACGCGCGTATGTTTCAAGGTCGTCGATTCTTGGAAAAGCATATTGAATGTCAGAAATCGGATTCGATCGGGTCCAAAGGATTATAAGAATGATTGCGCGAATGCCTTTACGAGTTGTTGGCCTGTTAGCCGCGTTGATACTAGCCCCGGTTGTCCTTAACTGCTCGGCTTACGCCCAAGCAGCCAAAAAGCCTGCTCCAGCGCCAGCTCCTGCGCCTGCTGCAGCTCCCGCACCGGCGCCGGCTAATGCCCCCGCAGCCATTGTTCAGGTCCAGCCAGAACCGACACAGGCGGACTGGATCAAGATTTGCGGCGAGGATCAGGCCGCGAAGAAAAAGATTTGCTATACGACACGGGACTTCGTCTCCGACCAGAACCAGCCTGTTTTGGCGGTTGCCGTTTATGACATTCAGGGCGAGCCCCAGAAAGTGGTTCGTTTTCTGCTCCCGCTTGGCTTCATTTTAGCGCCCGGCGTGCGTTTTTCCGTTGATCAAGGTGCGCCGCAACCCGGCAAATATGCCGTTTGCTTCCCCAATGGATGTTTCGCCGAAGTTCCTGTGAAAGACGACATCATTGCGGCGTTGAAAAAGGGCACCGCCCTTTCGATCAGCGTTCAAAACCAGTTCGCAAAGGAAGTGGTGTTCCAGGTACCATTGGCAACCTTCGGCAAGGTGTTCGATGGTCCGCCGATTGATCCAGCGGTCCTTCAGGCACAACAGCAAAAGCTTCAAGAGCAGATGCAAAAGCAGGCCGAGGAAATGCGGAAGAAGATGGACGCACAAGGCCAGGCGCCCGCGGGTTCGGCACCCGCTCAGCCGGCTGTCCCGGCGCAATAATACGCCTCTATTGAATCTTAAAAGCGGGCATGGACATTATCCGGCCCGCTTTTTTATTGCCTTGGTTTAATTGAAATTTACGCTACGCGTATGATAGCGGCCATCATCACCCATTTCGAACATTTCGTCGATTTGAGGGTGGCGAACGGGCTCATTTGACGTGTCGGGAACCAAATTCTGTTCCGAAACATAAGCGATATATTCCGATTCCGCGTTTTCCGCGAAAAGATGATAAAACGGCTGATCCCGCTTCGGACGTACGTCTTCCGGAATGGAATTGTACCATTCCTCGGTATTTGAAAACGTTGGATCAACGTCAAACACAACGCCGCGGAACGGATAAATCCGATGTTTGACGACATCCCCAATAGCGTATTTAGCCTGACGCGTTTCCATGCTGAAGGGATAATGCCCCCTTGCTCAATCTGTCAATCATTACCCGAATGGCGGCGCGCAAATCCCGTATTGGGATCCACACGCTCAATAACCAGCGCCCCGTTGCATCATAAACCGACGAAGCGGAGGGATAGACGCAATGGTCAAAAGACCGATGCTACGGGCAAGATCGATGGGTAAATAATCGGCTAGAAGCGATTTATTCATCACATCGACGGCCGCGGTTCGCAGCTTAACATCCGCCTGCCGCGCGGCATTATATTTTGCGAGCGCTTCAGGGCCGCATTTGCTGCTAAATGCCTCTAAGAGCGCCGAAACATCGCGGAAACCAAGATTCAATCCCTGCGCACCAATGGGCGGAAACACATGGGCTGCTTCTCCGAGTAACGCGATGTTTTCACTCGCATAGCGATTGACCGTGAGCCCAGCCATCGGCACCAAGCCCCGATCGCCGTCAATATTCATCGTCCCCAAAATGAATTGGGCTTGTTTTTCAACTTCTTGCGTGAGCGTCTTATCGCTCACATTGGCCAGCCGTTCGGCCTTTTGGGGATCCATCATCCATACAAGGCTCGAACGCCTGCCGGGCAAGGGAACAAGGGTGAAGGGACCCTGACGGGTGTGGAATTCCGTCGAAATATCATGATGATCGCGTTGATGCTTAAAGACCGCCGTTAAAGCCGTCTGCGGATAGGACCACTCCTTGACCTCTATACCCGCAAACGCGCGGACGGCCGATTTTCGCCCATCTGCACCAAGAATTATCGGCGCATGAAGCGTTTGCCCCGATGCCAAAACAGCAGCCAAACTGCCGTCACCCGCAGAGCTTAATTCTGAAACATGGGTATCAAATCGCGTGATCAAGGCGTGTCCGGAGGCAATCGTCGATAGGCTCGCGACAAGATCGGGCAATTCAACATTATAACCGAAGGCATCGAGTTTGAGCTCGGAGGCTTTAAAGGTTACGGGCGGAGCCCGAAACAGGCTTCCCGTGTCGTCAATAATCCTCATATGGGAAAGTGGGGCAGAAAAGGGATGGATGGAATCCCAACATCCTAACCGACCGAGCAACTGTACCGAGCCATCCAAAATGGCAACCGTTCGTCCGTCCCGTTTGACGCTATCGGCGGGGCCAATGAGCGCTACCTTCATTCCGGCCTGAGCAAACCCGATGGCAGCCACATAACCGATCGGACCCGTGCCAATGATCAGCATGTCAAAGGTCTGCAACATCGAGGGGCGCCTTTTTAGGGGTTTGATAAGGTGGCGTTCAGGTACTAAACTGAGTTTACAAGAAAATCGGGTTCGTGCGACATTCTTTTGCAGATCGTGCCACCGTGTCGCATGAAAAGAGAGATTTCGATGGCGGAACCGGACCATACCCAAAAACATCCCGACCATTCGCGAATGGGCTCACGTTCATACCGTTATCGGGCTTTTTCCGTTCATGTATTTACAGCGTCCGGCGCGGCCATCGCCTTTTTATCGCTGACCGCCGCCATCGAGCATCAAATGGGCCTGGCCTTCGCCTGGCTTGGCCTTGCGCTCTTGGTGGACGGCATCGATGGCAGTTTTGCCCGTGCTTGGGCGGTTAAGACCTACGCGCCGCAGCTCTCCGGCGACGTTCTTGATTTGGTGGTCGATTACGTCACCTATGTCTTTGTACCCGCGGTTATCTTGTTGATGAGCGGCATTTACCCGCATTGGCTGTTAGCAACCCAAGGCGCGATCATCGTTTTATCGGCAGCGCTCTATTTTGCCTCCAACACGATGAAGACCGATGACTATTGGTTCCGCGGCTTTCCGGCTGTCTGGAATCTGGTTGTGTTTTTAGTGCTCGTCTTCAATCCGCCAGCAATCATCGCGACCTTGGGCATCATCGGCCTGGCATTTGCCCAATCCTCGAATTTCACCTTTGTTCATCCGGTACGCGTTAAAATGCTGCGGCCCTTAACTCTGACACTGCTTGTGGTTTGGTCGGCAGCAGGCATTGTCGCCATTGTTGAGGATATGGTTGTTGATCCTCTCACCAAATGGATCTTAGGCCTTATCGGCTTTTATTTTCTGGCCCTCGGTCTGTTGCGGCGGGAACAGACATCAGATCGTCAATCACCGGAATAACGGCTAAAACCATCAGCAATACAGCCAGAAAGAGCGTCGCGATAAATCCTGAATAATTAAACCCGATCGCGCCTAAAACGCCGCCCGCAAAGAATAGAAAAATCAACATTGCGAGCAAACGCATTTTCGGCCAATCGGCGATTACCCGCTCATGTAGAGCTATGTTGCGGTTGATATAAACAAACTTGCCCAATTCAATACCGATATCGGTCACCATTCCGGTGATATGAGTTGTCCGGATGCGGGCGCCCGAAAGCTTCGTGATCATTGCATTCTGTAACCCCATGATAAAGCACAGCAACATGACGGTCAGCGGAACAATAAAGCCTTGATAGGATTGCAGCCACTCGCCCAAAACGCCGAAGCCTGCGAGTAGACTTGCTTCCAACAGTAAGGGCAGGGCAAATTGGCTATGCATGCCCTTGCGTCGGCCCCAATTGATCAAGATCGCCGAGGTTCCGGCCCCTGCAACGAACGAAAAGATAGCAGCAAAAGCGGCCTCGACTTTGAGCAAATCCCCCAATGCCAACGCATCGGCTGCAGCAGACGCAATGCCCGTCATATGCGAGGTATATTGGCGAATGGCAATATAACCGCCGGCATTAGCTGCACCGGCAATAAAGGTCAGAAACTGGGCAAGATGCTCGTCATACCGCTCGCTACGTTCCCGCCCGGCAACTTTTCGAAAATACTGAAACAACCAAGGCTCCCTTTATTTCGATCAAGCACAACCTACTTGGTACAAGGCTTTCTCCATCGACACTTTCGCTCTTACGGCTACAAATGACAACGCCCGCCAAAGGGGCGGGCGTTGATTAACTCGATAAGGATAGAACCCTTAGGCGCTTTGGATACCCTTGACGTACCAATCGATCGTTGCGAGGTCGCCGAGGCCCATCTTCTGGCCTTCCTTAACCTTCAACGCACCGCCCTGATCATAGATTGGGCCGGTGAACACGTCGTACGATCCGGCTTTATAGCCTTCGATGACCTTATTGGCCGCGTCTTGTGCGTCCTGAGCCAGCGAAGCGTTATAGGCCGAAACCTTAACGGCGCCTTCCTTGATGCCGTCCCAGAAATCTTCCGATTTCCAGGTACCAGCAATGGCTGCCTTAACGCGTGCCGTGTAATGCGGGCCCCAAATGTCCTCGATCGCCGTCAAATGCGCCTTTGGAGCGAATTTCGACATGTCGGCACCCTGACCGAAACCGAAAATGCCCTTCTTCTGGCAGAACTGCAGCGGCGCAGGGCTATCCGTGTGCGTTGCAATCACGTCGCAACCAAGGTTCGCCAATGTTTCGGTAGCAGCCGTTTCTTTCGCAGGGTCAAACCATGAGTCGATCATGACAAGCTTGGTCTGGATCTTCGGGTTAACGGCCTGAGCTGCCAGCGTGAACGCATTCACGCCCATGACGACTTCAGGGATCTTGAACGAGCCAAGATACCCGATAACGCCCGACTTCGAGACCTTGCCGGCAATCGTTCCGGTTACCGCACGACCTTCATGGAAGCGCGAGTTATAGGTCGAGACATTCGCCGCGCGCTTAAAGCCCGTGCAGTGTTCGAAACGCACGTCTGGGAATTCTTTCGCGACTTCAAGAACCTGATCCATATAACCGAACGAGGTTGCAAAAATCAGCTTGTTACCCTGACGGGCAAGGTCACGAAGAATTGGAATCGCACTGGCATCTTCCTTGACGTTTTCGACATAGGTCGTCTTAACGGCGCCACCAAGGGCGGCTTCCATTTCACGACGACCCTTGTCATGCGCCCAGGTCCAGCCGTAATCGCCAACCGGGCCTAAGAAGATGAAGCCGACTTTAAACGGCTCAGCCGCTTGTGCCGATGCGCCGAGGAGCGGAAGTGCCGAGGCTGCGCCTACCGCTTTAACAAAATCGCGTCTCGTAAACTTGGTCATGAATACCCTCCTAGAGTTTTACAAAAAAATTCAGCCATTCGGAATGAACGGCTTACCAAGACATGCGGGGGCTTTACCGTCTTTTCCGTCGCGGGACGAAATAAGCGCCAAGACGATAACCGCAATAAGATAGGGCATCGCTGCCCAAAATTGGGATGGAAAAATCGCGTGCCCGGATGCTTTCGCATAAAGTTCGAGCGCCATCAGCACGCCAAAGAAGTAAGCACCCGCCAAAAGGCGTCCAGCACGCCAACCCGCAAAGACAACGAGGGCAAGCGCTATCCAACCCCGCCCGGCCGTCATTTGTTCAGCCCAAAGCGGACTGATCACCATCGAGAAATCCGCGCCCGCGATACCGGCAATCGCCCCACCAAAGGCAACCGCGGCATAGCGAATAGCAATGACGGGATAACCAATGGAATGGGCGGAGAGATCATTCTCGCCAACAGCCCTTAAAACGAGCCCGGCTCGCGTTTTATTGATGAACCAACCAATCGCCAACACAAGCACAATGGCAAAATAAACAAACGGACTATGGCCGAAAATCACGCGCCAGAAACTGTCATTCGCAAGGGCATCGGGGAAGGGGGATTCAACCGGATCAATGGCAATGCCGACATAATTCGAGCCGATGAGAGACGAAAGTCCGATCCCGAAAATCGTGAGGGCTAATCCCGTCGCCACCTGATTGGCACCAAGCGACAAGACCAATACGGCGAAGATCGTGGCCGCAGTTGCACCCGCAAGCGTCGCTACCAAGATGCCGAGCCATGGGTTGCCGGTCTCAAAAGTAACGGCAAATCCGGCAATGGTGCCAACAAGCATCATTCCTTCGACACCGAGATTGATAACACCACTTTTCTCGACAACTAGCTCGCCAGAAGCCGCCAATAAAATCGGCGTCGTAATACCAATCACAGTGACAAGGGCGTCAATGATAAAGGTAAGTGTCATGAGCGCTGCCCCTCTTTGGGGGGTGAGGATACGTTGATCCTAACACGATACCGCACCAAGAGATCACTTGCGAGAATGGCAAATAATAAGAGGGCTTGGAACAATCCCGCCGTCGCATTTGGTACGTGCACTACCGTTTGCGCTACCTGTCCACCGACATAAGTAATGGCTAAAACAATGCCGGCAATAAAAACACCGATCGGATGCGACCGCCCAAGGAGCGAAACGATAATGGCGGTAAAACCATAACCCGACGGAAATCCAAGATTAAGCCGTGTGAGTTGCATTAATTCGAGAACGCCCGCCAGTCCCGCCATGGCACCGCTGATCATCAACGTGGCCCAAACAATACCATTCGAACTAAACCCGCCATAGCGTGCCGCATGGGGCGCCTCGCCAATGGCACGAACCGAAAATCCGAAAACAGTTCTCGAGACAATAATATAGAAAATAATCGCAACAATCAGAGCTATCAAAAGGCCGGGTAGAATACCGCTATTCCATACTTCATGAGGCAATACTTGCGCATCGGTGAGTTGCGCCGTTTGCGGAAAATTATGACCGTCTGGATCTTTCCAAGGGCCCGTAATCAAATAACTCAAGAGCTGCAGCGACACATAGACGAACATTAAACTCGAAAGAACTTCACTGACGCCATAACGCGTTCTAAGGACAGCAGGAATGGCGGCATAAAATGCACCGCAGGTCATTCCGACAAGGATCATCAGCGGAATGATCCAAAATCCGGTCATGGATTGTGTGACAAAAGCAACACCAGCCGCGCCGATAGCGCCTAAAATATACTGTCCCTCGGCACCAATGTTCCAGATTTTGGCTTGATTGCCCAGCGATAGGCCAAGCGCGATTATGATCAGCGGCGCGGCCTTTGAGGCAACGTCTCGCCATTTATAAACATCGAGAACAGGCGTGAAGAATAATTCCCAAACTGCTTGTGGTCCGTCATAGCCAAGCCCGTCAAAGATGATCACACCCAAAATCATGATCGCGATGACAGACAATACGGGAGTCATCACGAGCATCGTCCGGCTAGGTTCAAGTCTCTTTTCAAGCCTAAGCCGCATGGATGCCTCCTGCGTCATGGACTGATGCGCCGTGACTGCCCCCCATGAGCAACCCTAATTCTTGGACGCTCACATCACCTACGGGACGTGGTGTAGAAAGCTTGCCAAGATTGATCACAGAAAGCCGATCGCAAAGCCGAAGTAATTCGTCGAGATCTTGCGAGATAACAACAATCGCAGATCCTTGCGCCGCTAAATCAATTAAAGCCTGATGAATAAAAGCAGCCGATCCCGCATCGACGCCCCAAGTGGGCTGGCTAACCACCAATACACCTGGCGACTGCATAATCTCGCGGCCCATAACATATTTTTGAAGGTTGCCGCCCGAGAGCGAACCCGCTAACGCGTCTGGTCCCAAGGTCTTAACCGCAAAAGTCTTGATCACATCAGCCGCAAATTCATCCGCTCCGGCTTTACGGATAAAGCCTTGATTTTCAAAACCCATGCGACTGCGCGCCGTCAAAATGGCATTGTCTGATAAAGAAAAAGCTCCAATCGCGGCGTGACCGTTTCGCTCTTCGGGAACCGAACAAAGACCATGTTTACGCCTTCCCGAAGGACCCGAACGTCCTACCGGCGCGCCGTCCACTTCAATCACTGTGTGAAGATCGGCCAAATGCTCACCGCATAGCGCCTCGAGCAATTCGTTCTGGCCGTTTCCAGCAACGCCTGCGATCCCGAAAATCTCGCCGCCTTTGACTTGAAAACTGATCTGCTCCAGAGCCACACCAAAATCATCAGGCTTTGGAAGCGAGAGATCACGGACCGAAAGACGGACAGGCCCCTCGACGCTTACTTGTCCTCGCGCCGGATCTCGAAGATCGCTACCGATCATCATCTCGCCCATGCTGCGGGCCGTCTCCTGCCGAGGGTCGCATGTTGCCACCACCTTGCCGCCCCGCAAAATCGTGGCGCGTTCGCAAAGCTCAACAATCTCGTGCAATTTGTGGGAAATATAGAGGATCGAGCACCCCTCGGACGCCAATCGGCGAAGTGTTTTGAAAAGATCCTCAACCTCTTGCGGGGTTAAAACAGAGGTTGGTTCGTCCATGATAAGGAGGCGAGGATTGAGCAAGAGCGCCCGCACGATTTCAATTCGCTGACGCTCACCAACGCTTAAGGTCGATATTTGGCGGCGCGGGTCCAATTTTAGCCCGTATTTTTCCATCACGAGCCGAATTTCGGCATCCAATTGCTTACGTGAAACCGACCCATCGAGCCCAAGCGCGATGTTTTCCAACACATCCATGGCTTCAAACAGCGAAAAATGTTGGAAAACCATGCCAACGCCTAACCGCCGCGCGGCACGCGGATGGGCGATCCGTACTTCTTGACCTTCCCAAAGAATGGAACCGCTGTCAGGTGCCTGAATGCCGTAAATCATTTTGACGAGCGTGGATTTACCGGCGCCGTTTTCACCAAGCAGAGCGTGGATTTCACCCGGTTTGACAGAAAGGCTAACCCTGTCATTGGCGAGAACGCCAGGGAAACGCTTTGAAACATCAATCAATTCAAGTCGCGGCGCTACACTCATCGGTACGACAGGTCTCTTGGTTCCACCACAGTCGACAACCGATAAAGCGCGACCAACCGAACGGTATATGACGGAAATTTACAGCGCAACTGCCGAAACGGAGGCGAGGGCGTGTCATCCACCTTTCAGTTGCATAATTATCCAGCATGCTTGAATTTAGGGCAATTGGTGGGGTTAATGCCTCTATAATGGTCATATCCGCACATGTTCAATCCGAGGAGCAGAGAATCATGGCCCAACTGTCAAAGCAACGTCCATATGACGAAGACCTCCTCCGGAAAGCCTTCGAAGTCGCCAAAAAGGCTCGGTATGGCGGCGATCACCCGTTTGGCTCCGTATTAGCGGATGAAAACGGTGTTCTTTTGATGGAACAGGGCAATGGCTACAGCGCCGAAGGTGGCGACCGTACAGCGCATGCTGAACGCCTTTTAGCGTCACGCGCGGCCAAAGCCTATAGCCTTGAACAGCTTGCAGCGATGACCCTCTACACATCCGCCGAACCTTGCGCGATGTGTTCAGGCGCGATTTATTGGGCAGGTATCGGACGCGTGGTCTATGGCCAGACGGAAAAGGGTCTCAAAGAGCAAACAGGCGATCACGAAGAAAACCCGACGCTCGATTTACCCTGCGAGATTGTGTTCGCAGCGGGCCAACGCTCAACCGAAATTGTAGGCCCCATGCTCGAAGAAGAGGCTGCAAAATTACAAGCCGATTTTTGGGCGAATAAGCATTAGCGAAATTATACGACGACACCAAAAAGATCATACGCATCGGCGCGTTCAATTTTTACCGTCACGATATCGCCAGCACGCAAAGGCCTGCGGGAACCGACGTGAACAATACCGTCAATTTCTGGTGCATCCCATTGTGAACGACCTTTGGAAACCGTTGGCCCAGGTTCATCGATAATAACTTTAATGCGCCGACCGACGCGTGACTTTAAGCGCTGTGCGCTAATGCTTTGCTGTGTTTCCATGAAACGATTCCAGCGTTGCTGCTTCACCTCATCGGGAACTTGTGCCAGTCCCAACTCATTGGAAACAGCGCCTGAAACGGGCTCATATTTGAAACAACCAACACGCTCTAATTTTGCTTCGCGCATCCATTCGAGAAGATACTCAAAATCCTCCTCGGTCTCGCCCGGAAAGCCGACAATAAAAGTTGAGCGAATAGCCAGATCAGGACAAATTTCGCGCCACGCTTTAATGCGTTCCAGCGTCTTCTCCTGATTGCCCGGACGTTTCATCGCTTTAAGCACTTTTGGCGAAGCATGTTGGAACGGAATATCGAGATAGGGTAGCACCAAACCTTCTGCCATTAATGGAATGACATCATCAACATGCGGGTAGGGATAGACATAATGCAGCCGGGTCCAAGCACCGAGTGAGCCGAGCTCGCGTGCAAGGTCGACGAATTTCGCGCGGACCGTGCGGTCGTTCCATTGGCTTTCGGCGTATTTAATGTCGACACCGTATGCGGAGGTATCCTGACTTATCACAAGGATCTCTCGAACCCCCGCTTTGACTAGCTTTTCTGCCTCTTTGAGTACTTCATTGGCCGGTCTTGATATCAGATCGCCACGCAATTTCGGGATAATGCAAAAGGTGCAGCGATTGTTGCAACCCTCTGAAATCTTTAAATAAGCGTAGTGTCGAGGGGTTAATTTCACGCCTTGCGGGGGTATCAGGTCGAAATGCGGATCATGGGCCGGTGAAATGACCGAATGCACAGCATTGATCACGGATTCATAGGCTTGTGGGCCAGTAATCGCAGAAATATTCGGGTAAGCGGCCAGTATTGCGTCCGGTTCCGCGCCCATGCAACCGGTTACGATGACTTTTCCGTTCTCATTTAAAGCATTACCGATCGCCTCAAGCGATTCTGCTTTGGCGCTATCCAAAAACCCGCAAGTATTCACAATAACCGCGTCCGCTCCGGCATGAGATTTACTGAGTTCATACCCCTCTGCACGCAAATGCGAGATGATCCGCTCGCTATCCACCAAAGCTTTCGGGCAGCCTAGGGATACGAATGAAATTTTTGGAGCATGTTCAGTCATTTATTCGGCTTTCAATAGGAATTTGGTATCGCTTTATCGGATCGTGGTTTATCCGACAATGATCAAATTTCTCTTATTTTTCATCGATTTGAAAACATAGTGCCGGCAAGCTACCATTGTTTGATTAGATTCGATTAAAAAAACCGAATAGTTGGCGCAGGATTCAAGTCTAAAATGCCTAAAAGTAAAGTAAATACGGCGAAATCTGTGCCAATTGGCTATCAAAGCCGTCCGGATGCTCGGGCTACACTGATCGGGATTGGTTTAATTGTTTTAAACGGCGCGATGTGGGCAGCGTCCGATACGGCGGCGCAGTTTTTAACGCGGACTTTGCCGCCGATCGAGGTGACATGGTTTCGCTATCTCATTCATGTTCTTATTCTTTTTCCGTGGCTACGCGGCGGACTACGCGGAGCGTTTCGGTCAGTTCATTTGCCTTACCAAGTCATGCGGGGCGTTTTTGCGGCTCTTTCCGCCATCACTTTTATTATCGGCTTAAATATAATTCCGGTTGCCGACGCTACATCTGTGACATTCGTGGCGCCATTTGTGATAATGGGGCTGGCATCTTTGATACTCAAAGAGAAGGTTGAGATAAGACGATGGGTCGCTGCAGCCATCGGATTATCGGGTGTGCTGGTCATTGTTCAACCAGGAAGCGATGCTTTCAAATGGACGGCACTTTTACCACTTCTAGCTGCAATTCTCGGAGCCACGGCAATTGTCACGACTCGTCTTATGCCGCACGACGATTCAAAGGTAACGATGGTCTATACGGGTTTTGTAGGCTTGCTTGTCCTAACATGCCTGCTACCGTTTTATTGGATCATGCCCTCAATCCAAGACGTTCTTGTCGGCATTGCCGTTGGTGCTTTTGGCGCCGCCGCCAATGTCATATCGATCATTGTTTACCGCCGATTACCCGCGTCGCTTCTAGCGCCCTTCAGCTATTCTCAACTTGTTTGGGCAAGCCTATTCGGGTTCGCTGTCTTTGGCGTATGGCCAACGCTTGCGACCTTAACGGGAGCACTCATTATCGCGGGCAGCGGTTTATATTCGGCTTGGCGCGAAAGGAAGATTGCAAGTCAATAAGAGAGTGAGCAGGGGATCGTGGCGGAAGAGGTGGGATTCGAACCCACGGTGAGCTTTCACCCACGGCGGTTTTCAAGACCGCTGCCTTAAACCACTCGGCCACCCTTCCAACCGATCGCTTCGTTCGATCTTTTCGACCGAACCGATGCAATGGCTGTTCCTATACGCATTCCCGATCGTTCCGACAATATGCTGTCGGCTAATAATGAGGATGGGGCAGATTTTACGAATCGAGAAGATTTGAATAAAAAAGCCTCCATTAGAGTTGACGTGATCGAAGGCACGCACATTTCTAGCTCGAAAAATTCGAGTTTTATCGTTTAGTTTCAGCCTGTTATGTATATCTGCTCATCAATAATTGATCCAATTATTGATTATTGGTGTTCTTCAGGTTAATCTAACCGTAAGATATGTGACGGTATTTCGTGATCTCCGCTCGATTGGGCTCGGTTTGGACAATGCGTGGTTAACACTGTCCAACGCTACGAAAGACAACGGTTTGACGGCAAATCAATTTTCTTCATTCACGCCTTCGCTTATGGCTGGCCCGAATGATTTGAACTTCCATAAACGGGCTTTTCGTTTATCGGCGGTTGTTGTTGCTGGTTTATTGGTGGCCAATTGCGCCGGACCAAAAACCTCGAAAATTGACCCAAAATATGGGGTTAGCCCGAGCCCGCGGGTGGTGGCCGATGGTGAATCCGTGCCGAAAGGCGGCGGATTTTCTAAGGTTGGAAAGCCTTATGTGATTGCGGGGGAGGTCTACACCCCGAAAGACATGAAGAAATACTCGGCAACGGGTCTGGCGTCTTGGTATGGCTCGCAATTCCACGGTCGGATGACGGCGAATGGTGAAGTTTTCGATACCGATTCGGTAACGGCCGCGCACCCGACAATGCCTTTGCCATCCTATATTCGCGTCACCAATACATTGAATGGTCGCTCGATTATTGCACGTGTGAATGATCGCGGTCCGTTTCATTCCAAGCGTTTGATCGATGTTTCCGAGCGTGTGGCCGAGGCCTTGGCGTTCCGCAATATCGGCACAGCACGGGTCAAGGTTGATTATATCGGCCGCGCGCCAATCGATGGCAGCGATGACGCGATCTTGATGGCAAGCTTGAAGACGGACGGCTCTCCCGCAACGCTTCGTGGCGATGCGCGGGCCCCTGTGCAGGTCGCAAGCAATGATCAGCAAGAATCGTTTGGTGCGGCTGCAACGTCAAATTCCGACCCCATCACGAATTTCTTCGGCACGCAGGACTCATCCAATACGACCGTATTGGCCGATGCCGCACCGGTGCTTGATGCCGATGCTTTCGTGCCGCTGCCACCGGTTCGCCCACGCGCGGGCCTTATGGCGGTTAATCTGATTTCGCCGAAGCCTACGCTTTTGGGCAATCGGACGGTTTCGGATCCAACGGTTCAAACGGCCAGCATTCCGATGCCGATCCCACGTCCGGGCGGGATGTTCTTTGCGCCCGCTACGGGTTTCGTGACGCCCCCTGCTTTCAATACTTTGTCGCCCAAACAGTTTGTCCCGGTAAATTAATCGGATTTTCCGGTTCTTTTTGGCCGATTAGGCTGACAAACGATCGATGATTGAACATAATAAGCGCGCCGCTCAAACGGCGCGTTTTTTATGGATGGTTGGGGATTGTCGCAAATGGGCCTTGGCCATTTCATTACCTTGGAAGGCGGCGAGGGAACCGGCAAGTCTACCCAGATCAAGCGGCTCCTCCATCGCCTCCAATCGGTCGGCGTCGATGCGGTCCAAACCCGCGAGCCGGGCGGCTCAAAAGGCGGGGAGCGAATTAGGTCGCTCATTTTAGAGGCTGGCCAATCGCGATTTGATGCGTTGACCGAGACCTTGCTGTTTTATGCCGCCCGAAATGACCATTTAGAACATCTTATTCGGCCGGCGCTTCATGCGGGGCAGTGGGTGATTTGTGATCGCTTTTCCGACTCAACACGCGTCTATCAGGGCGGGGCTGGAACGCTTGGCGCTTCGGTCCTCGACCAGCTTGACGATTTGGTGGTGCGCGATACGCAACCGGATTTAACGCTCATTCTGGATCTGCCCGCCGAGATTGGGCTTGCCCGAGCCCATGCTCGTCGGGGGGATGCATCCGCCGACGGGTTTGAAGCGGAAGCAATCGAATTTCATCAGGCGCTGCGCCAAGGCTATTTAGAGCTGGCGCGCCTGTTCCCCGAACGCTGTGTTGTGATTGATGCGAATGGTGAGATGGACGATATTGCGGAACGAATTTGGGCTATCGTTTCTGACCGTTTTTTAACCTCCGAACCAAAGCAGCACAATGGCTGAGGAACTATCCATCGAGCTCGATCGCTTTGGCACCTCGCGGCACCCGCGGGAGACCGAAGTGCTGTTCGGGCATCAGCGGGAAGAGGCTCAATTTCTGAGTGCCTATCAATCGGGGCGAATGCCGCATGCCTGGCTGATTTTCGGACCAGACGGAATCGGTAAAGCCAGTTTTGCCTATCGCGCGGCGCGGTTTATTTTGTCGCATCCGGATCCGAAAGAGGATGTGGTTCAACGGGCGCAAACGCTCGATAGCCGTTTTGATTCTGGAATGGGACGCCGCATTTCAGCCCAGTCGCATGGCGATTTGCTTGCGGTGCGACGGGAAATCGAGCCCGGCAAAAAGACCATTCCGACGGAAATTAAAGTCGATCAAATCCGCAAAATGATTCAATTTTTTGAAACAACGGCGGGCGAGGGCGGTTGGCGGATTGCGATTATCGACACGATGGATGAACTCAACCGATCCGGCGCAAATGCGTTGCTCAAACTGATCGAAGAGCCGCCGCCACGCTCATTGTTTTTTATGATTACAAGTGCACCCGGACGGCTTTTGCCAACCATCCGGTCACGGTGTCGGGTCTTGTCGCTACGACCCTTGAAAGAACCCGATATTGTGAACGCGCTACTGGCGCAACCTGAACCGCCGAGCCAAGCGGTAGCACAACAAGCCGCGCGACATTCGGGCGGCTCTGTGAAGACGGCCTTGAAATTAATGGATCCGGCGACGCTTTCCATCATTGAACATGTCGAACAGGTTTTGCAGCGGTTACCGGCTTTAGACCGCGCGGAACTGTTGCAGATGGCCGAGGGGTTGATCGGCCGTGAACGGAGCAATGACTATCAAACCGTCATTGAAACGGTGCAAAACTGGCTTGCGGAGCAATGTCGGCTGCGTGCAGGCGAGGGGGGGCATCGGCTTGCGCCCTTAGCAGAGGTATGGGAGAAGAGCGCGCGTATGGCGGGTGAAACGGATCGGTATAATTTGGACCGTCGGCCCTTTTTGCTGTCGCTGTTCGCCGATCTTTCTGAAGCGGTTCGTCAATCAAACGGCGTATAATTATACAGATCGCGGCTTTTCGGTTTGGTTTTAAGGATGAATGGATATGACGGATCGGGAAAAATTTTACATCACCACCGCCATTTCCTATCCCAATGGACGACCCCATATTGGCCATGCCTATGAGTTGATCGCCACCGATGCGATTGCGCGATTCAAAAGGCTCGATGGTGCCGACGTTTTCTTTTTGACCGGCACCGACGAACACGGACAAAAAATGCTTCAAACGGCTGCGAAAGAAGGCATGACGGCGCTTGAATTGGCCGACCGAAACGCCGCCGTATTTCGCGCGATGGGGCAGGCGCTGAATGCTTCGAACGATGATTTTATTCGCACGACCGAAGAACGCCATAAACGAGCGAGCCAAGCGATTTGGAATCGCATGGTAGAGGCGGGCGATATCTATAAGGATTCTTATGCCGGATGGTATTCGGTTCGCGATGAAGCCTATTTTGCCGAAGATGAAACGGTGCTCGGTGGCGATGGTATCCGCCGTGGCCCAACCGGAACGCCGGTGGAATGGGTTGAAGAAGAGAGTTATTTTTTCAAATTATCGGCCTATCAAGACCGACTACTCGCGCTTTATGAAAGCCAGCCGGATTATATCAGCCCGCCTGAGCGGCGAAACGAAATTACGAGTTTTGTGAAATCGGGGCTGCGTGACCTTTCCGTCAGCCGGACGACGTTTGATTGGGGCATTCCGGTGCCGGCCGACCCGAAGCATGTGATGTATGTGTGGGTTGACGCGCTGACGAATTACATCACGGCCACGGGTTGGCCGGATGAGAGCGCGCCGCGCGCCAAATATTGGCCTGCGAATGTGCATATTATCGGCAAGGATATTGTGCGGTTTCACGCCGTCTATTGGCCCGCGTTTTTGATGTCGGCCGGATTGCCTTTACCGCATCGGGTGTTTGGCCACGGGTTCTTGTTCAACCGCGGCGAGAAAATGTCGAAATCGGTTGGCAATGTGATCGATCCGTTCACGCTGGCCGAGCATTACGGCATTGATCAATTGCGCTATTTCTTCTTACGCGAAGTACCCTTTGGCCAAGATGGCAATTATTCGCATGATGCGATTGTAAACCGCATCAATGCCGACCTCGCCAATGATCTCGGTAATTTGGCGCAGCGTTCGCTGTCCATGGTTGCTAAAAACCTTGATGGCAAAATGCCAACAATGGGCGATCTCAGCGATGCCGACAAAGCAATGCTGGGCGATGCCTATGCGTTGCCAGCCCGCTCACGCGCTGCGATGAAAGATTTCGCCTTGCATACGATGCTGGCTGATATCTGGCGCGTGGTGGCCGATGCCAATCGCTATTTCGCATCCGAGGAACCGTGGGCGAAACGGAAGACCGATCAAGCGCGCTTTGAAACGATTTTGGCGGTGACGCTCGAAGTGTTGCGCGTGGTCGGTATCATGGCTCAGCCCGTTATGCCGTCCGCATCGGCGACCTTGCTCGATCTCGTTGGTGCATCGTCTGATGCGCGCGCCTTTGTCCATGCGTCGGCCGATTATGCGGTTGCGGCTTTGACGAGCTTGCAAGCGCCTCAGCCGATCTTTCCGCGCTATGTGGAAACCGAAGGCGACGCGACCAATTGAGCGAGCGGCAAACCATGATTGTTGATAGCCATTGTCACCTCGACTTTCCCGATTTTGAGGCCGAGCGCGACAGTATCGTGCAACGCGCGCATGAGAATGGCGTGGGAACGCTGTTGACGATTTGTACGGAGGTTGGACGGTTTGAGCCGATCAAGCGCATCGCTGAAACCTATCCAACGGTTTGGTGCACCGTCGGCACGCACCCGATGCATGTCAATGAAGAGCCGGATATTGCGTTGGAAACCTATCTAACGCTTTCCGAACATCCAAAATGCATCGGCATTGGCGAGGCAGGCCTCGACTTCCATTATGATACGGTTCCGCGCGATCTGGCGGATCGGGTTTTTCGGACGCAAATTAAAGCGGCCCGTCAGACGGGGTTACCTTTGGTTATTCATTCGAGAAATGCGGATGAAGCCATGATAACGTTACTGCGCGATGAAATGGGGAAGGGCGCTTTTAAAGCGGTTCTACATTGCTTCTCGTCCGGTCCGGAGCTCGCCAAAGTCGGTATCGAATTGGGCCTCTATGTCTCATTTTCTGGCATATTGACCTATAATCGTTCGGAAGAGCTGCGGGCGATTGCGGACGATGTTCCGCTTGATCGGTTGCTGGTTGAAACGGACGCACCTTATTTGGCCCCGCAAAGCCGTCGGGGAAAGCGCAATGAGCCGTCTTATGTGGCCGAGACCCACGCGGTGCTGGCAAAGGTGAAGGGCATGGCCGATAGCGAGCTTGCGTCCATCACGACGGATAATTTTTTTAAACTGTTTTCGAAAGCCCAGCGACCACAGGGACGCTCCCAATGACGCTGAAATTAACCATTCTTGGCTGCGGCTCATCTGGCGGCGTGCCCAGGCCTGCTTTTGGATGGGGCGCTTGTGACCCGAACAACCCCAAAAACCGCCGTAGACGCTGTTCCGTCATGTTGGAACAGTCTAATGATTCAGGAAAAACTGTTGTTATTGTAGATACTTCTCCCGATTTGCGCGAGCAACTTCTGAGCGTCGATGCCAAGCGCATTGATGCCGTTTGGTTTACCCATGATCACGCCGATCACACGCATGGCTTAGACGATGTACGGCCTGTTGTGCTGCATATGCGCCAGAGAATTCCGACCTATATGGATGCCGTGACCTCGCACGTTCTGCATCAGCGGTTTGGCTATTGCTATGTAACGCCACCGGGCAGCGATTATCAGCCCATTGTTGAGGACCGCAGGCTTATTCCGGGCCACGGGGTTGAAATAGACGGCCCAGGCGGCTCGATCGCTGCGACGCCGTTTCGCGTTCATCACGGCACGATTGACGCGCTGGGCTTCCGGATCGGTAACACGGCTTATTCGCCGGATGTGAACGGCATTCCGGATGAAAGTCTTGGAGCGCTGACGGGCTTGGATCTGTGGATCGTCGATGCGTTGCGACCAACGGCGCATCCATCGCATTTTTCACTTCCGGAAACGCTGGCGTGGATCGAGCGGTTAAAACCGAAACGAGCGATTTTAACCAACCTCCATACCGATTTAGATTACGAAGCCTTATGCGCTCAATTGCCGGAGAATGTCAGGCCTGCCTATGACGGGTTAGAGGTCATGATCTAATATCGTTTTAGATCATTTTAAGTTCCATAATGTTTCTTATGCGAATTAGCTATCCAGAGCAAAGGTCGTTTCCCCTTTTAAATATTGGAACTTTCCCGCCATGCTTCCGTCCAAGAACATCAAAGATCTCATCGCCATTATGGCGGCGCTCAGAACGCCCGTCACAGGCTGCCCGTGGGATTTGGAACAGAGCTTTGAGACAATCGCGCCTTATACGATTGAAGAAGCCTATGAGGTGGCCGACGCGATTGAGCGTGGCGATATCAGCGATCTGCGCGATGAATTGGGCGACCTCCTCCTCCAAGTCGTCTTCCACGCCCGCCTCGCCGAAGAGCAAGGCAGTTTCGCCTTCGACGATGTAGTGCATGCCATTACGTCAAAACTGATCCGCCGCCATCCCCATGTCTTCGGCGACGTGAAACATTTGACGCCAGAGGCGGTCAAAGGGCTTTGGTCCGAGATAAAGGCCCAAGAAAAGGCTGATAAACGGGCAGAAAGACAGGCGGCAGGCTTGGCCGAGGAGGCTGAGAATACCTCTCTTCTGGCCGATATCCCGTATAATCTCCCTGCCCTAATCCGCGCCGAAAAGCTTCAAGCCAAAGCGTCGAAAGTCGGCTTTGACTGGAACGATGCCCGTCTGGTGCTCAAAAAAATCCGCGAGGAAACGGGAGAAATCGAGGATGCTCTAGCCGCGAAAGACCAAGAAAATATCGAAGAGGAAATTGGCGATTTGCTGTTTGTTGTGGCCAATTTGGCCCGTCATTTATCGGTCAATCCCGAAGGCGCCCTGCGTAAAGCTAATTTGAAATTTGTACGACGTTTCAATTATATAGAAAACAATATGAAACTATTAGGTAAAGATATCAAGGACGCCAATCTGGAAGAAATGGAGCGTTTTTGGAATGAAGCGCGCAAGCTCGATAAAATGAAGGTCTAATGACCTTCGCGCCGCATTAATCGGGCATCCGGAAATCGCTTTAAAAGCCTTGCTTCCTTTTCCGGCAAAACGCGTATCGCCAAGCGGTACCCGCCCTCTTCCGTCATGCGCCGTTCCAGCACCTCGGTATCTTCATAAAGCCAATTCATCCGCGCGCCATCGGCTGGTCCGAGCGCTACCGAATAGACAATGCTGGCGCGCGCGACCCGCTTTTCAATGAGCGTGAGCAAATCAACAATACCGTCGCCCGTTATCGCGGAAACCAAAACAGGCTTTTCGGCGAGCGGACGGCTATCCATGCGGCCTGTCAGCCGTTGCCGCTCTTCGTCCGATAACAGATCCGCTTTATTCCAAACCTCGATCAAGCGACCGTGATCATCGGGATCAATGCCGAGATCTCTGAGAATAGTGACGACGTCGGCCGCTTGCGCTTCGGTATCGCCATGCGAAACGTCGCGGACGTGAAGGATCACGTCGGCCGAAATGACGTCTTCCAAGGTGGCTCTAAAGGCTGCCACCAACATGGTCGGGAGATCGGAAATAAAGCCGACGGTATCGGAAAGGATAATGGGCGCGCCATGGGGCAATTTGGTAACGCGGGCGGTTGGATCCAACGTGGCAAACAGCATGTTCTCGGCCAGCACTTCGGCCGAGGTTAACCGATTAAACAAGGTCGATTTACCCGCATTGGTGTAGCCCACGAGGGCTACAATCGGATAGGGAGCGCGATCCCTGCCCTTACGATGCAAGCCTCGTGTCCGCTTGACGGATTCAAGGTCCTTTTCGATCTTGATCATGCGCTCTTGAATGAGACGCCTATCGGCTTCAATTTGGGTTTCGCCCGGACCACCCAAAAAGCCGAAGCCGCCGCGCTGACGCTCCAAATGGGTCCAAGATCTAACCAAGCGGCTCTTTTGATATGATAAATGCGCCAATTCGACCTGTAAGGTGCCCTCTTTGGTACGCGCGCGACGCCCGAAGATTTCCAAAATAAGGCCCGTGCGGTCAATCACTTTCACTTCAAGCGCGCGTTCTAAATTGCGTTGTTGGACGGGGCTTAGCGCGCAATCGACGACCACGAGCGTAATGTCTTCGTTTTCGACATAATCGTGTAACTCCTCGATTTTACCCGTACCGATAAAGGTAGCGGGCCGAGGAGCGGCAATTGGGATGACCATGGACGACACAAGCACGATATCGATAGCGGCTGCGAGGCCGGAAGCCTCCTCAATTCGAGCCTCAAAATCTCGTGTGTTGCTCTCGGGAGCACCAGACGCGGCACGGCGAGCCGCCGCACGGCTTGTGAGGTAAGGACCAATCACAAGCGTGCGCGTGCCAATCGATATGTCTTTGGTGTTGTCTTCAGGGCCAACGGTAAATCGGCCCGATACGTGCGGGTCTTTTGCCACCTCAGTCCTTCAGGACCGCGCCGGTTTCATCCGTTGGATCAAAAAGCGTAACTGGCGAGCCGGGCATGATTGTGGAAATCGCATGTTTATAGACCAGCTGCGAATGACCGTCCCGGCGTAAAAGCAGGCAAAAATTATCAAACCATGTCACGACGCCTTGCAGTTTAACGCCGTTGATCAGGAAAATCGTCAATGGAATTTTGCTTTTCCGAACTTGGTTCAGAAAGGTATCTTGAAGGTTTTGTGCGCGTTCTGTCGCCATTTTTTTACCCTTTTTGTTTTTGCCGGAGCATACGGGCTCACGGGCCTCTCTTTTATCGCGGTTTAGTTCATCACTCGAACGATCCTGCTGACACAAACACAACGCAGGTCGCCTTAAAATTTTCAACTATTGGTATAGATAGTCAACTCCCCCTTGCGCTTCAACCTACCCCGAGCGATTTCAGCTTCCGATGCAAAGCCGAGCGTTCCATATCGACAAATTCAGCCGTCCGCGAAATATTGCCGCTGAACCGATTAACTTGCGCTATGAGATATTCGCGCTCAAACACCTCTCTCGCTTCCCTTAACGGCAAGGACATGAGCTTTTCGCCCCCCTGCCCGCCAGGCAAGGACGGAACGGAGGCGCCGACATCTGTCGGCAAGAGATCGGCCGTAATCGTTGAATTTGGCTCGCCACCCGCCATGATGAGCATTCGCTCAACACTGTTGCGCAGTTGGCGCACATTGCCCGGCCAATCATGGGCTTGCAGGACAGCCAAGGCATCCTCAGCGACCGGTCGCTGCGCCAAACCGGACATGCGCTCGATTTGCTCCATAAAATGAGCAACCAAATCTGGAATATCCTCGCGCCGCTCCGACAATGACGGCACGCGAACCGGCACTACGTTTAGCCTGTGCAGCAAATCTTCGCGAAAGCGTCCGGATTGGACTTCCGCCATCAAGTCACGCGAAGTCGACGACAGAATGCGGACATCGACGGCGACTTTGCTGGTGCCGCCGACCCGCTGAAACGTTTGATCGATGAGCACGCGAAGGATTTTGCTCTGGGTCTCCTTCGGCATATCGGCCACTTCGTCGAGGTATAGTGTGCCGCCATGCGCCTCCTCAAAAGCCCCAATCCTGTTTGCGCCGCTTGATCCGTCCTCAACGCCAAAGAGCTCGGCCTCCATCGATTGCGGCGTAATCGTTGCCGCATTGAGCGCGATGAAGGGACCTGAGGCGCGATCCGACGAAGCGTGGATCATCCGCGCGACGATTTCCTTGCCGCTACCCGACGGTCCTGCAATCAGCACACGAGCATGGCTTGCGCCGACGCGTTCAATGGTTTGCCTTAACTGATTGATTGCCGTCGAACGCCCGATCAATTCATTGATCACAGGGGCCTTGGTCCTGAGCTCGCGGATTTCGCGACGCAGGCGAAATGTTTCAAGCGCACGGTCTGCGACCAATAAAAGGCGGTCCGATTTGAACGGCTTTTCAATGAAATCATAGGCGCCACGCTTAATGGCGGAGACGGCGGTTTCGATATTGCCATGGCCCGAAATCATCACCACGGGCAAATCGGGATTCTGCTCTTTGATGATGTCGAGCAATTGCAATCCGTCGAGCCGAGAGCCCTGAATCCAAATATCGAGAAAAATCAGATGCGGCCGACGGGTTGAAATTTCACCTAAAGCATCATCTGCATTGGCGGCCGTTCGGCATTTAAAGCCTTCGTCTTCGAGAATGCCTGCAACAAGATCTCGGATGTCCGCCTCGTCATCGACGATGAGAATATCAGCACTCATTGTTTCTTCTCCGCTGACGGACTGGCAGCCATTTGATCGGCGTTTAAGCCATCAATGGGAAACCACAAACGAACACGCGCACCCCGACCCGCATCGGCCCGATCCAGCAATTCGATGCCGCCACCATGATCTTCAAAAATTTTACCGACGATGGCCAAGCCAAGCCCCGTTCCGCCCGCGCGCGTCGTCATATAGGGCTCGAGCAAACGCTGGCGGCTTTCGGTTGGAAAGCCTTTGCCATTGTCCGTAATCTCAATGGAAAGAATGCCCGATTGAGTGGCATCAACTGACACCAAAATTTCGCCCTGCCCGCGCTCAGTGCTGGGAACAGCAAGAATGGATTCCGTTGCGTTTTTGACGATATTGGTGAGCGCTTGCGAAATAAGACGCCGATCAAAACTCGCCTTCGGGAGATCCTTGGGTATCGCATCCAAAAAATTAATTTCTGGATGGGCGACACGCATGAGAAACAACACTTGCCGAATAACGCTTGAGACATCTTCGACTTCCGGCAAAGGCTTTGGCATACGCGCGAAAGACGAGAACTCATCAACCATGCGTTTGATATCGTCTACCTGACGTATAATCGTGTCCGTGCACTGATCAAAGATTTCGCGATCGGTGGTGATGACTTTGCCATATTTACGGCGAATGCGTTCCGCCGAAAGCTGAATGGGTGTTAACGGATTCTTAATTTCATGCGCAATGCGACGTGCGACATCGGCCCACGCCGATGTTCTCTGCGCGGTCACCAAATCCGTAATGTCATCGAGGGTTACGATTGCACCTTGTTGCATGTCACTGGCTTGTTCGCTCGTGACACGAACGGTCAGTGATCGATCCCGCGTGCCTTCATTGTATTCAATTTGACCTTGCACGGGACGTCCACGATCGACAATTTCACGGTTGATAAATTCGGCGAAGGCGGGAATGGCTTCGGCTAATTTTTGGCCTTTCAAGGAAGCGGAAATTTCGCCCAATAACTGCTCGGCAGATGGATTTAGAACAGTCACCCTTCCCTCGCCATCCAACCCAATCACGCCTGCGGAAACGCCTGATAGAACGGCTTCTGTGAAGCGCCGCCTTTGATCCATGAGCGCATTGGCGGTTTGAAGATTTTCGGTTTGATGACCAAGCTCGGCGGCCATTTTATTGAAGGTTTCGCCGAGATGGCCGAGATCGCCTTCATTGCCTGTCACCGGAACGCGAACGTCGTAATTGCCGCTCGCGACTTGATCGGTCGCGAAAATGAGCCGCCGAATGGGTGCCACTAACCAATTGGCAAAGCTTAAGCCGATCCACACAGCGGAGAGCAAGAGGATCAACGAGATCAACGCATACATGGTCGCAAAGGCGATCTGCACGCCGAGCTTTTGTTCGGCAAGCGCGTCGTAATACCGAACCGCCAATTGCGCCTGTTGCGGAAATTGCAAGGCCTTGGGATCAATGGTTCGAGCGACAAGCAAATAATTGCTATCGAAGCCCGGAATTTTGACCAAAGCGCGGAAAATATTGCTGTCGGCTTGCAAGAGGCAAATGCCGTCGCCTGACTCTTCGGCTGCGGCAAATTCCTCGGATTTAGGCAATTTCAAATCGGGTACCGCGACATTATCGATGCGTTCAATCGCCGAGCCATCGGATTTGAGCATGACGGCTACAAAAAATCCCAAGAAGTAGGATCGCGAGCGCATGAACTCACGAAAGACCGCTTGATCCTTATCGAACACCGGACGCGCTTGTCCGATATCGGCCGCCATCAAACGCACTTCGCGACCAATCGCGCGGCATTGAAATTCTTGATAGGCTTTGGCTACTTCAACGGAAGTCTGAAGCAATTCTTTAATCTGACCGCTGAACGAAATGTCGATGCCGCGTTCAAGCGTCAACCAACCCACAATGGCCACCAGCACAGCGGGTGCCGCAGCAACGAAGGCGAAGAGCGACACGATACGCGCATGAAGGGCGGAGCCTGCCAAACCCGCGCGACGGGCTTTTAAAAGGCGATAGGCATCAACGCCCACCATGATCAACAAAAGGCCGATCAGCAATCCATTAACGGCAAAGAGGCTGATCACCACGTCGCGGGTGGGAACGACAGGCACAAAATTGGCCAAAACGAGGAAGGTGGCCAAAGCCGATGTCAGCGCGAAGGCAACAACCAGAATGCCGAATGCGCTCCGCCAAAAGGATGAAAGGCGAACCCCTACCCTCTGTTGGCTCACCGATTTAGTGCCAAACATACCCAAGAGCGCCATAAGGACGCTACTCCTCGTCTATCTCAGAACGACCCCGTTCACTGATGCAATATAGCAACAGTGTTGCCGAATGACCACGGCTAATGGATGGTCGAGATAAATTAAGCGTGCATAATCCTAGCGCAGCGTCCGGATGATGCGGATATCGAGATCGCGGATTTTTTTGCGCAGCGTGTTGCGGTTAACGCCCAAAAGCTCCGCTGCTTTGATCTGATTGCCCCTTGTCGCTGCCATGGCGGCATTAATGAGCGGCTCCTCAACGTCTCGAAGAATTCGATGATAAAGCCCCGGAGGAGGGAGATCGCCTTTAAAGCCCGCAAAATAAACATCCAGATGATGTTCAACCGACTCACTCAATGTCGCGGCAATTCTTGGCTCGCCCGACGATATCGAGCCGAAGGTTGGTGTCTCGACCAATTCGACATCAACGATGGCTTCGGTAATTGTTTCTTGCGGGTAGAGCGCTGCAAAGCGACGAACAAGGTTTTCGAGCTCGCGCACATTGCCCGGCCAGCGATGCCGTTTAAGCCGCTCCAATGCGCCCGTATCGATTTGCTTGGCGGGCAGACCTTCCTTTTCCGCCAAGATGAAAAAATGCCGGACCAGATCGGGGAGATCTTCAATACGCTCTCGCAGTGGGGGCAAGCGAAGCGGCACGACATTCAAACGGAAAAACAAGTCTTCGCGGAATAGCCCCTGTTGAATGGCCACGCGCAAATCTTTGTTGGTGGCTGCCACAATCCGAACATCGGTTTTGATCGAGGTTCTTCCGCCTATCGTTGAATATTCGCCTTCTTGCAGTACGCGTAACAAACGCGTCTGGGCTTCCATCGGCATATCGCCAATTTCATCGAGGAACAGCGTTCCGCCTTCAGCCTGTTCAAAGCGGCCCGTTGCGCGATTAACCGCGCCGGTAAAAGAGCCGCGCTCGTGACCGAACAATTCGCTTTCAATCAAATCGCGTGGAATAGCGGCCATGTTGACGGCAACAAAAGGACCCTTCCGACGCTTGCCGTAATCATGCAAAGCACGGGCGACAAGCTCCTTGCCGGTTCCTGATTCTCCCATGATCATCACGGTGAGCTCGGTCGCCATTAAGCGCGCTAAAGACCGATACAATTCCTGCATGGCGGGCGAGCGGCCGACCAATGGAATTTCTTCATTGATACCGTCCGAGGGCGATTGAACCACACCACGCGGACGGGTCAGCGCCCGGCTGATCACGGCGAGAAGTTCTTTTAAATCGAACGGCTTTGGAAGATATTCATAAGCACCCCGCTCGGAGGCACGAATGGCGGTCATGAATGTATTTTGCGCACTCATCACGATCACGGGTAAATCGGGGCGCAATTTTTTGATGCGTGGCAAAAGGTCGAACGCGTTTTCATCGGGCATGACAACATCGGTGACAACTAGATCGCCCTCGCCTGCCGCTACCCAGCGCCACAGCGTACTGGCCTGCCCCGTGACGCGCACCTCATATCCGGCGCGTCCTAATGCCTGATTGAGAACCGTGCGAATGGCCGCGTCATCATCGGCCACAAGGATCGTACCATTTGGCATGCGCTATCCGTTACTTTCTGTCACGCTCAGATCGCGTGGAGTTTGCATCGATAAAAGAACTCTAAAAATCGTCCGACGCGGCAATGACTCACATTCGACTACCCCACCATGGTCACCAATGATTTTGGATACCAAAGCAAGACCGAGGCCAGTCCCCGATGCCTTCGTCGAAATAAAGGGATCGAACAGGCTTCTCATCAAATCTTCGGGAACGCCCGGGCCGTTATCGCGGATACAAATCTCAAGCGGAAGCGCGACGCGGCTATTGCTGCCGGGCACAACCATGCGGACACCGGCACGATAGGCGGTCGAAATCTCAATCTCGCCATCTACCGCGTCCGGCCCGATCGCCTCGGCAGCATTTTTAACAAGATTTAGAAAGACTTGGATCAATTGATCCTTATTGCACCAGACATGCGGCAAAGACGGATCATAATTTTCGGCGAAACGAATATGCCGCGCAAACCCCGATATCGCCAACCGCTTCACATGCTCCAACACGCTGTGAATATTGATGGATTCGCGTTCTACAGGGCCGCCATCGGCAAAGTTTTCAAATCGATCCACCAATTTGACGATGCGATCTGTCTCATCACAAATAAGTCGCAGCAGGCTTTGATCTTCATCCATGACGGAGGTTTCGAGCAGTTGGGCCGCGCCTCTAATACCGGAAAGAGGATTTTTTATTTCGTGAGCGAGCATCGAACCCATCGCCGAGATCGAGCGCGCTGCTCCACGATGGGTCAATTGCCTGTCCATTTTTTCAGCAATTGTCTTTTCTTGCAGCATAATGACCACGTCATGGGCATCGTCCGATTCAAGCGTCGCGTAGAGATCGACAATCTTGTCCGTCCCAATGCGCGGCGTACCGATATCGACGCGGTACTCGCTAACGCTGCCACCATTGGCGCGCACTTGATCAATCAGCGACAATAAAGGGGAACCGAACGGCACTATTTCGGCCAATTTATGCCGCCTTAAAACGGATCGGCTCATTTGAAAAAACGATTGGGCTGCCAAATTGGCCTCTACAACGCGATCATCGGTACCCACAACAATCACCGGCAGTGGCAAAACATTTAAAATCGCCTCACTGCGATTCTCCGCTACACCTAAGCGGCCGATCGAAGGCATTGTCATGCCGCGCTCCTTGTTGGATGGACCTGATACAAAAGCGTGAGCAATTGAATGACCCGTGACGGCGAATTCGACGTCACACTTTCTTGGCGCCATTCGGAATGGTCTTCTTGCGAAAGGCTTAAGGCATCGTCCGCATATGCCGCGATATGTTTGCGCGCATGCCGGATTCCTGTCTCAATCCCCATGGCCGATAATAAACCTTCGTAATGCTCGATAGCGGCCTCAAGCCGCACCGTCGGCGATGGATCGGGTACCGGGTGCTCGCCCTCTAATCCGCGCGCAATTTGACCGACCAACCAAGGACGTCCCAAGGCTGAACGACCGATCATCACACCATCGGCCTTGGACGCTGCAAGCATGGCTTGAGCGTCAGCCAAAGAATGGCAATCCCCGTTCGCGATGACCGGAATGGCAACGGCCTCTTTAACGGGGCGGATCGCATCCCAATCGGCTTGGCCTTTATAAAATTGGCAACGGGTGCGGCCATGGACCGTGATCAATTTAACCCCCTGCGCCTCCGCACGACGGGCAAGCTCCGGCGCATTGATGGAGCGATCATCCCAGCCAAGCCGCATTTTGACGGTAACAGGGATCGAAACAGCGCCGACGGTCGCTTCAATCAGCCGCTCGGCATGATCAAGATCCCGCATCAAGGCAGAGCCCGCATATCCACCAGTCACTCGTTTGGCGGGGCACCCCATATTGATATCGATGACTGAAGCGCCCGTCGCTTCAGCAAGCCGCGCCGCTTCCCCCATCCAGTGGGGTTCACAACCGGCAATTTGAACGACGTGTTGGTCAATGCCAATGCCCTCGGCGCGTAGGCGGGATTCTTCAGATCCACGGACAAAATCATCCGAGGCCACCATTTCAGAAACGACAAGTGATGCGCCAAAACGGCGTGCGATCCGCCGGAAGATGTAATCTGTCACGCCGGACATCGGCGCTAAAATCGCCCTTCCACGCAATATTTCAGGACCAATCTGAATGATATTTAAATTTTGCATAAAAATGAGGCAGCCAATTTAACTGCCTATATAATAGACTTTATGCTGCGTTGCAAAATTAAAATTTGGTATGGCCCTCATTTATTGGGTTGCACCCAAGCCGGTTTACGATCGGCCTCTGTTGACCTGACCGCGCAAAAGTTTCAAATCGTCAAGGATGTCGCCTTTTTTGACCGTTCCTGATCGAATCCATGTTGCTGCGCTGATTGTCGCGGCCGGACGTGGCTTGCGTGTGGGTCTTGATCGGCCAAAGCAATATCTTGATATCGGCGGGGAAACCGTGTTGGCGCGGAGCATTCGGGCGCTAGCGGCCGACCATCGCGTTAAATCCATTCTTTGCGTGATCCATCCCGATGATGAAGCGCTGTATCGATCAGCCATTGCTTCACTTGAACCGGAAATCGTGTCGCGCATTTTATCGCCCGCCCATGGCGGCGCCACACGACAGGCATCGGGCCATGCCGGACTGGAGGCGCTCGCTGCGCTTTCCAAAGTGCCAGATCTTATTCTGGTGCATGATGCGGCCCGTCCCTTTACGAGCAAATCTCTTGTCGGCCGCAGCATCGAAGCCGCATTTTCGAGAGGCGCCGCGATACCGGGGGTTCCCGTAACGGATACGATTAAGCGGATTACGGTGGATGGCCAGATTACCGACACGCCTCCCCGGCGTGATCTTAAGGCCGTTCAAACGCCGCAAGCGTTTAAATTCGATCTCCTCTTAAAAGCCCATCGTGCGGCAGCCACGCATAAAGGCGTTGATTTTACCGATGATGCGTCAATCGCCGAATGGGCAGGTCATCCCGTTTATGTTTTTGATGGCGAATTGGACAATACCAAACTGACGACCTCTGCGGATTTCGTTGCGGCGAGAGAGAAAACAATGGGTACGACCGAAACCAGAACCGGCATTGGCTATGATGTTCACGCCTTTGCCGAAGGTGATCAGGTTATTTTAGGTGGTGTTTCCATACCCCATACCCATCGCCTCTCCGGCCATTCCGATGCCGATGTTGTCCTTCACGCCCTAACCGATGCGATTTTTGGGGCTTTGGCCGATGGCGATATTGGTTCGCATTTTCCACCTTCCGATGTGCAGTGGAAAGGCGCGGATTCGAGCATCTTTTTAGAATATGCGGTTGAGCGGGTAAAAATGCGGGGTGGACGGATTGTTCATCTCGACACAACCATCATTTGCGAAAGCCCGAAAATTGGTCCCCATCGTGACAGTATTCGCGAAAAGATTGCGTCCATTTGCGGCGTTATGGTCGATCGCATTGGTGTAAAAGCCACAACGACCGAGCAATTGGGATTTACCGGCCGTAGAGAAGGCATTGCGGCGCAAGCAGTTGCTACTCTTCAATTGCCAGCAAGCGAATAAGGATGACGGATTTAACGATCATCAATGGTCGGGCTGAAACGCTGATCCAACATTGCCTCGCGCTTCGATTAAAAGTGGTCACGGCGGAATCATGCACTGGCGGCATTGTTGCAGGCGCTTTGACGGGCGTGCCAGGTTCCTCGGCCGTCGTGGATCGTGGGTTTGTTACTTATTCCAACGAAGCCAAAGCCGATATGTTGGGCGTTGATCCTAAGCTCATTGCACGTGACGGCGCCGTCAGCGAAAGCGTGGCGCGGGCGATGGCCGAAGGCGCGTTGGCGCATTCCCTCGCTGATATCGCGGTTTCTATCACGGGCATTGCCGGCCCCGGCGGTGGGTCGGACCTTAAACCTGTGGGGCTTGTGCATTTTGCATGTGCCAAAAAAGGATCACCAACGCTTCATCGTGAAAGGCGATTTGGAGATATCGGGCGCGAAAACATACGCGCTTCAGCGGTTCTTCAAGCCTTCGATTTGATGGAAGAAATGGCGCGCTAAGCGGGCGTTCCATAAACGATGCCGGCGCGCGCAACGAAGGCATCGGAAAAACGCTTAAAAGCAGCTTCAAACATCGCGCCCATCAGCATGCCCAACATGCGATTTTTAAAGGCGTAATCGATATAAAAATCAACGCGCGTTCCGGTGCCGATATCGACAAAAACCCAGCGATTTTCGAGATGGCTAAAGGGGCCATCAACATATTCGACGAGAATTTTAAGATTGGCCCGATCAAGCGTTACGCGGGAGGTGAAGGTTTCGCGGATGGCTTTGTAACCAACCGTCATATCGGCCAATAGAACTTCGCGGCCATCGTCGAGTGTCGAGCGTCTGCGAATTTTTAAGCCTTCGCAGAGCGGCAGGAATTCCGGATAGTGCTCAACATCGGCAACGAGATCAAACATTTGATGCGTTGCATAGCCAACGGAACGTGCGGATTGAAACGTGGGCATTATCGACCCAGCTGTTTGTCGCGCGCCGCACGAAGCTTGGCAAAATCATCGCCCGCGTGATGCGACGAGCGCGTCAATGGTGTCGAGGATACCAATAAAAAGCCCTTTGTATAAGCGATCGTCTCATAGGCTTTGAACGCATCCGGCGTAATGAAATCGATCACGGCGTGATGCTTTTTGGTCGGCTGCAAATATTGGCCGATGGTGAGAAAATCGACATCCGCCGAACGCAGATCATCCATCAATTGCAGGACTTCGTTCCGCTCCTCGCCCAAGCCCACCATGATGCCGGATTTGGTAAAAATCGTCGGATCGAGCTCTTTGACCCGTTGCAAAAGCCGGATCGAATGGAAGTAGCGCGCACCGGGACGAACCGTCAGATAGTTGGCTGGAACGGTTTCGAGATTGTGATTAAAAACGTCAGGTTTAGCTTCAACAACAATCTCTAAAGCCCCGTCTTTCCGTAAGAAATCTGGTGTTAGAATTTCGATTGTCGTTTTGGGTGAGCGCGCGCGAATGGCCCTAATCACCTCGGCAAAATGCTGGGCGCCGCCGTCTTTCAAATCATCACGGTCGACCGATGTGATGACCACATGCGAGAGACCGAGTTTGGCTACCGCATCGGCGATCTTGGCCGGTTCATCTTGGTCGAGCGCGTTGGGCATGCCGGTTTTGACGTTACAAAACGCGCAGGCCCGCGTGCAGGTATCGCCCATGATCATGAAGGTCGCGTGCTTTTTCTCCCAGCACTCGCCGACATTCGGGCAACCCGCTTCCTCGCACACGGTCACGAGGCCGTGCTCTTTAACGATGCGGTTGGTTTCAGCCCAAAGCGGCGAACCGGGCGCTTTAACCCTGATCCAATCAGGCTTGCGCTGAATGGGACTATCCGGACGATTGGCTTTTTCAGGATGACGCGCGGCCTTACGCGGATCGTCTTTTAACAAATCAATGACGGTGGCCATAACATTCACTCCGCGGGGACGGAATCGGATTCCGTCACACCCTTATATATGGATGGCGCGCCCATAGGCGTCGAGTACGCTTTCATGCATCATTTCGGATAGGGTTGGATGGGGGAAGACGGTGTGCATGAGGTCTTCTTCGGTGGTTTCCAAGCCCATGGCGACCACGAAGCCCTGGATGAG